>JAJTCL010000286.1 GCA_021323255.1 Propionibacteriaceae bacterium
GAAAGCGGCCATGAGACGGCTTCTGATGAGCTTCTCGACTGCAATGTCGGCTTCGGAAACCATGTCCTGCGCGCCCTTGCTCATGATCGACAACTCGTTCACCGAAGAGAAGTACTGCAGGGCAAGATCACCGGCGTCGATGATCAAGTTCTTGGCGAAGTCGAATCTGTGCTGCTCGTCCACTGACGACATGGTGATCATCTCCAGGGCCAGGCGGTGCCGCGTACGCCGCTCGAGTCAGGTTATCCAGGTCTCGCGCGCCGCACCTCGTTCATGAAGGCGTGAGAGTCGTCGGCGTACAGCGTGACCTTGCTGATTGTCTCGGGACCATGCGGGAGTCGCACTCCGATCGGCCCTGTGAGCTGTACCTCGATGTTGGTCTCGTTCTGCATGCGCAGGTGCAGCGTTGCGTTTCCGTCTTCGTCCACAGTGACCTTCGGCTGCCTGCTCTGGAGGGTGTGCTTGCGTGGGGTCACGGACTCGATGTCGTCCCAGAGAAGCGGGATGTCGATCTCGGAACCATAGCGAGCTCGGATGCCGGCTGGACCGATTGCATGGGGACGGGTCAGCATTCCGAAGAGAAATCCGAGCATGTAGATCAAGCCCCATACGCTCAGGATCAGCAGCGGGATCCGGATGTTGGCCCAACGGCGCACAATCAGGTCGACTACCACGACCTCGACGGCGGACACGGCGATGAAGACGATCAGAATCGCAAGCACCGGCCGGTAGTAGCTGAATTCGACGTGTCCAGCTGGAACCTTGGGTCGGCGAAACAGGAAGCGGTAGATGCTCTGGTAGCCGCGAATCTCCATCATGATTGCGCGGCGGGCGAGGTAGCCGGCAAACCGCCAGCCGGTCCGCTTATGCCGGCTAATAGTGGTGGTCATGCTGTGGCATCTGTCGAGGGCCGTTCGGTATTGACCATCTCGTGCAACCGATAGGCGATGGCGTCTAGGTCGCGACTGAGCCGGTCGAGGTGGTCCTCGCCGAACCCGGCGACGAGCTGGGAGGCGATCAACTCCCGGCCCCGCACCATTTCAGCTGTCGTCTTGCTGCCAAGCTCGGTGAGTGTGACCAGCGTGGCCCTTCGGTCGTTCGGGTGCAGACGCCGTTCGACGAAGCCGCCCGCCTCCAGAGCGTCGACCAGTCCCGTCACATTTCGTGGCGTGACATTCAATGCGCTCGCCAGCGCCTGCTGGGTGCATGGACCCAAGCGGTGCAACTCCCAGAGCAGATGTGTTCGGGACGAAGTCAGGCCGGTCCCAGTGAAGAAGTTCGCCAGGTCCTCCTGAATCAGTAGCGCAATCTCCAAGAGACGGTCGAAGACGGGTAAGTGCCCAGCCATAAACTGTGAATCTACTACACAATGTATCTATTTCATAGATATGGATCAGCGGCTGCCGTAGGCTGCCGTTCCTTGTGATTGCTCAGCCGCCCGCCAATGTGAGAGTTCAGGTGAAGAACCCAATGGTTTGCGTCACCATTTGAGCTCGATCTCGATTTCGCGCTCCTCTTCCTCGAACTCGATCTCGAGCTTGAAGTCGACCTCGTCAGGTACATGGACCTTGAAGTGCACCCCGCCGCGGTCGAACTCGACATCGTTGTGCCGAGCCAGGGCGTCGGCAAGAGCATGCAAGCGAGCAGCGGCGTCCTCGCGGCTCAGCCGCTCCCTCTCGGTGATCTCCATTTGGTTGTTCATCCTGTCCTCTCTGTTGTAGAACTTGCGGGCTTCTTGCGGCCGGTCGCCGTAGCCGACCGGCCGGCCGGCCGAGTGCGCCGACAATACCGAGCGGGGACCAGAAGAGCACGGTTGCGCGGCGCCCGGGCGCTGGGCACTGCCGCAGGTCGCGGTCTCAGGCGCTCTCGGCTACGACCTTCTTGGAGTCGACGGCAGCCTTGAGCGTCGCGTAATCCCGTTCGTTCTGGTCGGCGTACGTTTCGGCAAATGCCGCCATGGCGCGGTCGAACTTGTCACTGGTGCCAAGGTAACCTGCGATGACCGCCGCATCACCGGAACGTGCGTGTGCCCGGGCAAGCGTCCAGCCGCAGAAGCGCGCATAGCTACTCATCACAGATGGCCTCATGGCCTCCACAATCGCGGATCCCTTGCCGTCCCAAAGTTGGCGGATATAGAAGTCCCGGGTGACGCCGTCGATCCCATTACTCCGGATCCAGCCGAGCATGACATCGCTCGCCGACTGCATGAGCCGTTGCCCTTCGACAACGCGCTGACCGTGGTTCCGGTATCTGCTCTTCCCCAAGAAATGCTCCAATACCGAGGCCTGGGCCTCCTTCGCCTGCAGGAACAACGGGTCGCTCCCGTCTTGGCCCAGCATCAACAGAATCCACGCGCGAGTGCCCACGCTGCCCACGCCGACCACCTTGCGGGCAGCGTGAACGTAGTGGAAACCTTCCAACAGGTGTCGATGATCGCCTTGGAGAGTGCGGCGATAGGCGCGAAGCAGATTGTGAATTGCTTCGTCGACCTGGTGGTACTCCATGTCAGGAAACAGGTCCTCGATCGGGACGATCAGTGGCGGATCGCCAACCAGCCGTGGCCGCCCGCCAACCACCTGCACGAGTTTTTCAAAGGCCTTCATGCTGTCCTTGGACCGGGCCTTGGCGACATTCTGCTGGAAGCGCTTCATTTCGCTCGGCTTCAAGTTCGCCATCACCTCAGCCTCGATCTCCGCAACGTCAATCCGGGCATACCAGACATCGAGCCTCTTCATCTGCGCCATGTCCCACATGGCCTCGCGATAGGACCGTGCCGTGGTCAGGTTGATCAACTTGCGCTGCTTGGCGTCGAAGCCACGATCGCGTCCCGCGACGGCGAAGCTGGCCACCAACCGCTTGACATCCCACTCGAACGGGCCGGGCAGCGTCTCGTCGAAGTCATTGACACTGAACACCATGCGGCGGTCCGGGGCGGCGAAGACGCCGAAGTTGGACAGATGCGCATCGCCGCACAGTTGCACGGACAGGCTCGTTCGCGGCGCGTTCGACAGGTCGGAAGCCATCAAATAGGCAGCGCCACGGTAGAACGTGAACGGTGAGACCAACATTCGGCCATAACGGATCGGGACCAGCTCCGGGACGCGCGTTGTGGCCTGCTCCTCGAGGAGGGCAACGGGGTCCGGCCGATCGGACGACGGCCGCCATTCCCCGTGCGCCGACAGTGGTACCAGTTTCCGCTCCGCCTTCCCTCGAGCGGCACGCTCCGTCAGTGAGGGATGCTCGACCTGTCCCGCCTGCCTCGCCGCCTGCCCATTCCCGGTGGCTGGCACGTTAATGGAGCTCTTGGTGCGCTGATTTGCCTTCACCACACCATGGCATGGCATTTTTACGTCTTGCGCATCACCCACTAGAGGTGAAACACCTCGACGATGGCCGTCAGGAGCGCACCGCTTTCACCCACTGAGAGTGATTCGGCACTCGTTGATCAGCAGTTTGATTGAGACAACTCAAGTTTCCAGCCAGTTCTAGGAGAACACGTAGATGCGACTCCACCGTTCCCGTCGATTTGTATTCCCCGCGGTTGCGGCCGTTGCCCTGCTTTGCGTATTGACGAGCTGCGGCACAAGCTCCGCGCCAAGCCAAACCAGTCCACCCGCGACAACCGCCGCACCGACGACGGCTTCGCCGACGACGGCCGAAACGACGACGGCTTGTGCGGACGTCGCAGCGCTCAAGTCGTCGCTCGAGGCCCTCACAAAGGTGCGGCCTGCCCAGGACGGCGTGAGGGCGCTGACCACCGCAATCGCAGACGTCAAGACCAACCTGGACAAAGCGGAGGACTCGGCCTCACCCGCCCTCCAGCCCAGCGTGCAGCAGGTTAAAACGGCATTCGCCGAGTTGCAGGCGGCAGCAAGCGGCATATCCACCGACAATCTCAGAGAGAAGCTGCCCGCCATCTCCGCAGCGCTCAAGGAAGTCGGCACGGCGACGGAGGCGCTCCGCTCGACAATGGCCGAGAGCTGCCCAGGGAGCTAACGACAACGAGCTTCGCCGGAGCGTGGCGGCACCTCATCTACGCCAAAGCTGAATCGACTCCCGCGGGCACGTACGAGGAGGCGAAGGGGCATCTGCACCAGAGCGAGCTAGCTGATCGTTCAACCAATAGCGCGCCACACAACAGTCATCAGGGCATACCGAGCCGGTGGGCCGCGGCGTTCCAACGGATCTCGTTGGCGAAGCTTCGCCGGTCGGTGTCGGCGTCGATGATCAGCAGTTCGGTGTTGATCATGTCAGCTCCTCGGTGCCGACAGCCTGGGAGAGAACGGTGTGGTGCGGTCCGCCGGCGGTGAGCCAGCACGCGGCCGAAGTAGCCAGGCTGGGGCGGGGTTCCCAGACGGCTCGGGCGACGGGGAGCTTGGGCAGCGGCTCGTCCGGTGGTACGACGTCGACCTCGTTGGCGACCAACCGGAACCGCTCACCAAGATCGCAGATGCCGAGCACGCTGGCTGGGCCGCTGGCTGCCGTGAATACCAGCCGGACCGGGTCCTCGCGGTCACCGATGGCGAGCGGGTGAATCTCCACCCGCGGACGGTCGCCGGCGATCGTTGGGCAGACCTCGAGCATGTGTGCGCCGAGGATCTTGTGCTTGTCCCCGGTGAGGTCGTAGGTGTAGTCCTCCATGAAGGAGGTGCCCCCCGGTTGGCCGGCGCCGATTGCCTTGATCGTATGCAGCATCACCGAGGTCTTCCAGTCGCCCTCACCTCCGAACCCGTAACCCTCGGCCATCAGCCGCTGTACCGCCAACCCGGGGAGCTGCCGGAGCCCACCCAGGTCCTGGAAGTTGGTGGTGAAGGCCCCGAAGCCACCGTCGGTGAGGAAGTGCCGCAACCCCGCCTCGATCCGGGCGCCGTAGCGCAGCGATTCGTGCCGCTCACCGCCGACCCCCAGTTCGGGGACCACGTCGTAGAGGTCGCCGTATTCCTGTACCAGGTCGTCGACCTCGGCATCCGAGGCGGCGTCGACCGCTGCAACAAGATCATTCACGCCCCAGGTGTTGACCGAGACCCCGAAGCGGATCTCGGCATCGACCTTGTCGCCTTCAGTGACGGCCACGTCGCGCATGTTGTCACCGAACCGGGCCAGCTTCAGCCGGCGGATGGCGGCATGACCGCGCGTTGCCCGCTGCCAGGCGCCGATCCGGGCGGCGACTGACGGGTCGGAGACATGTCCAACGACGGTCTTGCGGGCAACGCCCAGCCGGGTCTGGATATAGCCGAACTCCCGGTCGCCATGAGCAGCCTGGTTGAGATTCATGAAGTCCATGTCGATCTCCGACCAGGGCAACGCTGCATTGGCCTGGGTGTGCAGGTGCAGCAGCGGCACCTGAAGCGCACCGAGCCCGCGGATCCACATCTTGGCGGGGGAGAAGGTGTGCATCCAGGCGATGACGCCCAAACAGCTGGAGTCGGCGTTCGCTTCCAGCATGACCCGATGGATGGCTTCGCTGTCAGTCAAGACGGGCTGCCATTGCACCTGCAGCGGGAGCTGTCCCGATTCGTTGAGTTGATCAACAATCTGCTGCGATTGACGCTCGACTTGCTCAAGCGTCTCAGGACCATAAAGCCCCTGGCTTCCGGTCAAGAACCAGCAATGAGACTCCGCTGCCATGGGGATTCCTCCATTTGGACTGTGATCAACGTTGGCCATAAATCCGCTGGTAACG
>JAJTCL010000020.1 GCA_021323255.1 Propionibacteriaceae bacterium
GAGCTCGCGGCGGAGGGCGCCGATCCGGCGGCGCGTTCGGCTGTGGTCGGAGTGGTGCGGTACTTCGATGCCCAGGGACTCGACGACTGGTCCGACCGCTCACGGCGGCTGGCGCGCACTCTCGGGGTGCGGATCGGTGGTCGCCGTGGCGGGGCCGGCGAGCTGACCCGACGCGAGGCGGAGGTCGTCGACCTGGTTGTGGCTGGGCTGTCGAACGCCGAGGTCGGGCGCCGGCTTTTCTTGAGCGAGCGGACGGTCGAGACCCACCTCCAGCATGTGTACCGACGGCTCGGCGTCGACTCTCGCCTCGCGTTGATCACGAAGCTAGGCGCCGCGTCGTCAGCTGGGGCCGACAGTTCATGAACGCCGGAGAAGGTACGTACTAGAACGGATGCCGCAGGGAGCGGGCCGGCGGGACTATGGCGCCATGAGAACCATCGAAGCTGTTCCCCTGGCCTCCGCGGCCGCACACCACGGCGGCAAGGCGGCCGGTCTGTCCGCGCTGCTGACCGCTGGGCTGCCTGTTCCACCCGGGGTGGTGTTCGACGCCGCGCCGAGGGTGTCGGCGGCGGGTATCGCGGCGGCGGCTGTCGAGGTGGCGCACGAGCACGGCTGGCGCTCGGTCGCGGTCAGATCGTCGGCGCGCGACGAAGACGGTGCGACCTCCTCCGGGGCGGGTGTCTACGCAACGGTCCTCGATGTCCCCGGCGACGACGTGGACGCCATGGCCTCTGCCGTCGACACCGTCCTTGCCTCGATCGGCGAGACCGGCGGAGTGATCGTGCAGCAGATGGTGGCGGCGGATGCGGCAGGCGTCGTCTTCACGATCGACCCGGTCACCGGAGCCGCCTTCCTCGTCGTAAACGCGGTGGCGGGCCTCGGTGAGACGCTTGTGTCTGGGGCTGAGACGCCGTGGCAGGCACGCATCCCACGAGAGGGCGACGGATCGGTCCGCAGTGCCGACATCGTCGTGGATGAGGGACCGGTTGAGATTGCCCCGCTCCGCGAGCTCGTGCGCCTCGCGATAGAAGCCGAACGCGTGCGCGGCGGCCCCCAAGACATCGAGTGGGCTGTCGCGGGCGGTGCGGTGTGGCTCCTGCAATCGCGGCCGGTTACCGCGCTCGCAGCTCAGGTGCCCGTCGAGGTTGTGGTGCCGCCAGGGTATTGGTTGCGCGACCCCACACACGGCCGGCTGCCGCGGACGCGCATGACGGCGAGTGTTGTAGACGAAGACCGTGCGGTGCGCCCCATGGTCGAGGAGTTCGGGATGCTCGCGACGTTCTCGGGTGCCCGCATCGGCGGTTGGCATTACGTGACGATCGTCCCGGTTGGGGGTCCGCCGCCTGCGCCCGGGAAAACGCCACCGCGACTGCCGGGCTGGCTCGTGTCGCTCCTGATCCGCAGTTCGAGTGCTGGACGTCGCCAGCTGCGGGCAGCGCGGCGAGCCATGAAGACCGATGCCGCGCAGCGGCTCCTCGACGAGTGGAATGATCACCTCCGCGACGAACTGCGTGCCCGGATCCTCGCCTTCCAAGACGTCGACCTGGGCGGACTCGACGACGCTGGGCTTGCCGATCAGCTGCGGCGCCGTGCCGAGATGCTCATCCGCGGCGCTGAACTTCATTTCCGACTCGCGATGCCGTACTCGCTCGGGATCTTCGAGCTCGTCGACTTCTGCCGCTCCCAGATCGGATGGACGCCGCAAGAGACGCTGGATCTCCTGTCCGGGCTCGCCGACGTCGCCTCCCAGCCCGGTCGGGCCCTTGCTTCGCTGGCCGCAATGCCGCCGGAGAGCACGGAGCGCGCCGACGCTTTCGAGCGGTTCCAGCGCTACTTCGGCTGCCGCGCCCTCGACCTCGAAGTCGCCGAACCGACGCTCGCGGAATCGCCGCATCTGCTGAACGTGCTCATCGACGCGGCTCGCCAGGCCGGGTCTGTCCACGCGAAGGAAGCGCACGCGCAGGAACGTGGCCGGGTTGCAGAGCGAGCCCGCGCGCAACTGCAGCCCTCTCGGGTGGCGCAATTCGATCGCCTGCTGGCAACCGCGGAGCGCGTCTACGGGCTGCGCGACGACAATGTCTTCCTAACGCTCGACGCACCGCTCGCTCTGGTGCGGTACGCGGCGCTCGAGGCCGGCCGCCGGCTAGCGGCACGAGGCACACTCGACATGCTCGAGGACGTGTTCCACCTGACCACCGAAGAAGCCGCCGCGGCGCTCGAGTCGCGGCATCCTCTCACCAACGTGCGCGACTCGGCCCTCCGCCAGCGTGGCGAACGGGCGTGGGCGAGCGCGCACCCGGGACCGATCAGCTACGGCACCGATCCCGGCGCACCTCCGCGGTTCACCGGTCTCACTCGCGCTGAGCGCACGCCAACCGAGGCGGAGATGCTCATGGGTGAACTCATCATGCCGAGCGTGACGGCCGCCGCCGAGGGCGAGGATGGCGTGCTGCGCGGCACACCGGCCTCGGCGGGACACGTCACCGGCACCGCCCGCATCATCCACTCGGAGGCCGACTTCCACGTCCTCGAACCTGGCGACATCGTCGTCTGCCCAGGGACGCGCCCGTCCTGGTCGGTAATCTTCCCCCTGATCGGAGGCATCGTCGCCGATGCAGGCGGAGCGCTCTCGCATCCCGCGATCATCGCGCGGGAGTACGGCATTCCCGCGGTCGTCGCCGCAGTCGGGGCGACCGATGCCATCCGAGACGGCGAGGTGATCACCGTCGACGGGGCTGAAGGGACGGTGCGGCGGCACCGAGCGCCCTCGCTGCCGGAGTGAAACCCCTCTGTCGCCGCGCAGGAGCGAGCGGACTCATCGCACCACCACGCGGTTGGTACCGAGCATGCCGCCTGGCTCGAGCAAGACATCTCTGCGCTCGGCATCCACATGATCGACGGCCTCTTTACCGCAATGGCCCGGGCCGGAACTCAGCCCTGCCAAGATCATCGCGAAGTAACCAGTCGTGATCATTTTGGTCCGCAAGATCATGGGCAAGTGACTGAGTCGTGATCATCTCGTGGCTCCGACAATGTAGGCGCCGCGAGCTGACCCACGCGCCGCCAGCGGCGAGCGATTGGCTCGCCGCGCTGCTCAGGCTCTGCAAAACGATCTTGACCCGAGCCTCGCGCACTGTTTGAGCCGCCTGAGGTTAGTGGCGCCTGCCGTCCTTGGTCGATCTTGCTCGGGTTGGGTTGGCCGGTCGGGCCGTTACCCCAAGTTGCCCTGCTCGCCAGCAAGCTCGACGAGCTGTACGCGGAACGTGCAGCACACCTGGAAGCGGATGCGCCACCGGCCACCGGTGATCCGTATGCCGACGGGCTACCGGGACGCGTTCAGTTCGGAAACGTATGTCACACGAGGCAGGTTCAGCGAGACAGCCGTCGAGGCGTCGAGCACGCATCGATCGTCTCCAGGCGGCGGACGGCGAATCGGCGACGATCACGCAAAGGTCCAGACGCGCCCAGACCGCGAGCGCCGACACGACGAGGTCGAGTTGCCCTCTGGCAGTGCATCCTCGAGAGGCTCACGCGCAAATCGGCGGCGCAACAGAGGGCGCGTGGGCTGCCCAAGCTGATTGTTCCCGGACTCGCCGATCGGCGCCCGGGGGACGCTGGTTAGCTGCGGAAGTCGAGGACTTGCTCAAGTGGCGGGAGTCCGGCTTTGAGGTCGACGCCGTGGACCTGAAGGCTGTGCTCACGAAGCCAGCGGTCGAAGGGATCCTCCGAGGTGGTTATGCCGGTTAGTGCTCGGTTCAGGTCGTCCGCTTCGAGGTGGACTATGGCGATGTCGCCGCTGAGTAACTGTTGGATCCAGACGGCTTCCCTGGTGATACCCAGGCGCTTGCGCGACGCCTCGTACGCCGCCCTTCGATCGCCCTGCCAACAGGACCGCATTTCGCGACGATCGATGTCGGTTTTGCCGGGCAACAGTGGAATGGCGAACGCAGCCGCGTCCCCGCTGGTTGTTGGATTGGACATCGTTTGACCCTCCTACTCAGGTATCTGGGGCTTTGATTGGCATCGTCGGGCCGTCAGGCAGAAATTTCCATCCCTGGAAATCTGGGATCTTTAGCGCATCTGAGGTGTCAAGGCTGGCCGCTACGGGCGACAATTACGTCATGCCTGCGGGCTGGGAGACGGAGCGGCTCGTGGCGGAGGTTCGGGGGCTGGCCGTACGAGGGTTGCCGCGCGATGAATATTACCGGGAGCTGGCAGCTCGTCTGCGGCGAACGATCGCGATTGACGCGACGTGCTGGCACGGGGTTGACCCGCGGACGCTGCTGCTGACCACCGCCAGTCCGGAGGAGCTGTTGCAGCGCGGCTTCCTCTCGGCGGAGACGTTGCTGCCGGCCGCCCAAGCCTTCTGGGCATGCGAATATGAACGCGAGGACTACAACACTTTCGCCGCGCTCGCTCGACGGCGCGCGCCGGTCGGCATTCTCAGTGAAGCTACGCGCGGGCGGCCCCAGCGCAGCCCCCGCTATCGGGAATTCCTCGCCCCTCACGGCACACCATTTGAGATGCGCACCGCCTTTGTGATGCGTGGGCGCGTCTGGGGTTGTGTCGTTTTCCACAGATCCGAAGCGACAGGTGATTTTCAGCCGGTGGACGCCCGGCTGATGGCGCGGCTGTCTGGATCGATCGCGGAAGGCTTACGAACCTGCTTGCGGCTCGACGCTGCCCGGCGTCCCGACGAGGAATCCGCACCCGGGATGGTCGTGCTCGGACCACGCAACGAGGTCGAGCTCATCACCGCGCCAGCACAGCGCCTGTTGGAGCCCCTGCACGCCGACAGCACCCCAAGGGCGACCAGTGTGCCGGTGCCAATCCTCACCCTTGCTGCAACTGCCCGCCGGCAACGGCTTAGCACTCTCGGCGATACGTCTGTTGCGCTGAACGTGCCATCGCGCGGCGGGTGGCTATCGCTGTACGCTTCGCTTCCAGATGGCACCAAATCCCAACGCGTGGCGATTGTCATCCAGCCGGCATCGCCCGAACGGGTGGCTCCACTGCGACTCGAGATGTACGGCCTGAGCGCCCGCGAGCGCGAGATTGCAGCGCTCGTAGCGGCAGGACTGAGCACGAAAGCGCTCGCCGACCGCCTTTTCCTCTCGCCATGGACGGTTCAGGATCACCTCAAGTCGATCTTCGAAAAGACTGGCACCCACAGCCGCCGGGAACTCCGCGCCCGAATCTTCTTCGAGGAGTTTCTCCCGGGCATCGACGCAAGGGCGCCACTCGCCGCTAACGGCGCGCTGACATCGCACACTACGCACGCTGCCACCTGAGGGTCCGACCTCAAACTTGGCCGGCACTACCTGCGGTTGCGTGCTCTCAGACTGCAACTGATCCGGTCGGATGTTCTAAGTCCCCTCGACCGCCCTTAGGCAGGACATCGTCAACCACGCGCCGGAACTCGACTGGCCAGCGGGACACGTTTCCGCGGGAACCTTGTCACACCTGGAAGCGGATCAGCTGCCAAACACCGGTGATCCGTAGGGATCGGAGCCCAGTTTCAGATCTCGCCAGCCCGACGAGCATTGGGATCAACCGCGGCTGCAACGGTCACGGCACGCTGCCCGATGGCAGCAACCAGGTGGACATACACGTCCGCGGATGGGAAATCGCGCGTGGCCGAGCAGCAGCGTGACCGACCTGGCTCTGATTTACTTCATCTCATCAACTGGCCGATCTTTGCAGCAGCTGGCTCGCAGCATCACGAACGTCGCGTTGATGGTCAACCCAACCGGCCCTACTGCCTGCCGCTGGTGCCGGGAACGAGGGCCGATGAGGCGCCTGCCTCCGCGCCGACGAGCCGGCAAGAGCTGCAACAGTGGCGGGATCGGGATTGCACTTTGATGCATACTGAGCGGCGATCGTCGTCAGCCGAGGCGACGTCAATCATTCGGAGAGTAACCAGATGAGCAATTCGCCGTCACCAATTATCGCCCTTTTCGATGGCAATGTTCTCGACTGGCTCATTGAGCAGCCAGCCGACCTAGCCACTATCCGCGAATCACTCGAGGATGGGCGGCTACAACTGATCCACACCCATCTCTTGCGTGACGAGCCTGACGCGACGCCCGATCTAGAGAAGCGGGCCAAGCTCGCTGCTGTGCGCGACCTACTCGTTGGGCAGTATGTCCCGACAACCGGCTTCGTTTTCGATGACAGCCGGGCCGATGAGGCGACGTTCTTCTCCGAGGAAGTTGCCCGCCGCTTCGATGAGAGGCTCACAACCGAGAATCCCAAAACCGGTGGGCGGAATCACGCCGAGGACGCGCTGCTGGCGCTGACAGCTGAGGCTGAGGGTGCCGTGCTCGTAACCCGCGACCGCAGGCTCACCAATATGGCTACAGAGCAAGGCATCGATGTCACGACGCCAGGGGATCTGGTTGAAAGACTCAGCGAGCCGGCATCGGCCTAACCTTCTCACTCATCGACTCTTTCAGGGCCGATGTCGAGCTTGATCAAACTGCGCTCGATAGTCGGCATCGTTCGTCAGCTTGGGCAGACCGTCACCTGCTGGGTGCACCAGGATGCAAATACCGCGCCTCTGGAGCTCGTTGCTACGACGACTCCATAAGGGCTGTTAACACGAAGATGGTCAAGCGCCCCTACGATGCCGTGCACCTGCGCCAGCCGAACCATCTACATTTCCATGGGTAGATTCTGAGCGCGCAGGATCCTCAAGCTCCGGCGATCTGGGAACGCCGCCCGACAGGCTCGGCCGCTTCCCGCTGCGACCATTCGCCTGACCCGCAATGAAGCCCCCGTGCTCCGCCAGACCAGTGATTTACCAGCTGCCAGCGGAACTGCCGGCAAACGCTGCCAAGCTTCCCAGGACTGCGCGGCGCCGGCATGCCCGAATGACGGTTTGATTACCTCCGAAAAGTTCCGGGCTCGAATTATTCAGGCTCAATTACAGCCGCGGAGGCGTGCGGCGCTAACGCTCGCGTTGTCTCGCGGCGCCACGCTACATTCCTTTCGATTCCGCCCAAATCACGAGACACGACATAGGAGACTTATGAGGAATTCGGTACGTGCTCTCAAGGCGATGGTCGCCGTCGCGGTTGCGCTGATTCTGGCAGCACCTGCCGCGCATGCCAACCCCTTGGACGATATTGTCATCGCTCACCGCGCTGGGGCGACTTCCCGCTATGGCGAAGGCACGCTGGCCTCTTACAAACACTCTGTCGCAAACCGCGCCGACATCCTTGACGGCGATATCCACTGGACAAAAGACAGCCCTAACGATTCAGACAAGCTCGGCTCCATTCTCATCATCCATGACTCCACGCTCGACCGGATCACCAACTGCAAGGGCAAGGTTTCCTCCTGGCTCTGGACATCAATCCGTGACAAGTGCCGCACTGACATCGGCAAGCAGCGGCTCATCCGCCTCAAGGACCTGGTCGCATATGCAAAGTCGGCCCGGAAGCCGTTGGCCATCCAATTCAAGCAATCGACGATCACCAATGCGCAAGCCAAGCAATTGTGGAAGACGATCAAGTCCTCCAACGTCCAGCTGGAAGCGGCGTCATACGGGCTTCCCGCACTGAACAAGGTCAAGAAGCTCGACGCCGCCGACCGCAGCCACAAGATCAACTATGCGCTGGTGACGGCAGGCTCCGGCGGGTGGCCGTCGGTGTCTAAGGTGAAGAGTGTCGGTAACTACCTGCACGCCGAGTTATCGATTCCCGCGAGTCGAATGAGAACCTATAAAAGGGCCGGCATCAAGGTGTTTCTGTGGACCGGCAAGAGCAAATCCGACTACAAAAAGATGGCCGCACTTGACCCATTCGGCGTCGTAGTCAACGACGTGGAGAAGTTCCAGGCTTGGCGCAAGTCGCAGATATAGCTTAACGAGCCGGCTTGCCGGCCGTGACAAGAGCCTCGACCGCTATTCGGTCGGGGCTCTTTGTCATGACGACGTCTTGACTGTCGACAAATACACCGCCGCGAGCCGGACTCAGCGTCGCGATCCGCCCATAGGCTCAGGCGCGCTCGAAGGTGAGGTCGTAGTCCTTCCGCCAGGTCTTGCCCGCGTCCTCGGAAGCCTGCCAACTGCCGAAGATGCGGTCTTTCTCGACGTCGGCGATGAAACGCTGGTGAAAGTCCGGGTCCTCGCGGGTCATGGTCCAGTGCCCGCCATCGAAGGTCATGGCGTAGTGGCGGCAAACACCGCGATCGTCTTGGTAGAGGGCGACAAACCGGTCGTTCGGGTCGCTGCGTCCGAGGACGAGGCTCATCTCGGAATGCACGTGCCGGCCCCCGCCGAAGACAGACCGCACGACCAGTAACGACTCCCCGAACCACTCGATGGTGGTGGTACCGGTCACCGTGGTGCCTGGCGGTTCGAGGAACCAGGCGTCTGACATCGTCATCGACCATTCGCCGACGAGCGCGCCCAGCTTTGCCATTTCGGTATTGCGCATCGTCTCCTCCGATTAGTCCGACCTCATGCGATGCTGCCCGAACCCGATGGCTCGGCTTGAACAGACCGTCACCTGTACCCGTTCAGTACGCACTCAATGGACTCGTCAAGGCAGGACCACAATTCCGTCCTCGTCGGAAACCACGGTTCGGCCGGGACTGACGCGCACTCCGCCGATCTCGATCGGCTGGTCAACCTGGCCCGCGCCGGTCTTACCGCTCTTGCGTGGGTTCGTACCCAGCGCCTTGATGCCGATCTCCAGATCATTCAGGGCGACGCTGTCGCGGACAGCCCCGTTGATCACCAGGCCGGCCCACCCGCGCTCTACGGCGATACCGGCGATCACGTCACCGACCAACGCCGCGCGTAGTGAACCACCTCCGTCGACGACCAACACCGCGCCGGCGGCGTCGGGCCAATCGGCTAGCGTCGACTTGATCATTGCGTTGTCCTCGAAACATTTGACGGTCACCGCTCGACCTGCGAAGCGAGGACGTCTGCCGAAGCTTCGCAGCTGGAGCGGGATCGATTGCAGTGCCTCACCGTGCAGGTCGACCAGGTCGGCTGTGCTCATCTGGTCGGATGGTTCCGTTGACATCAGGCCGCTCGTACGGTGAGCACCGGGCAGGGTGAGTCCATCAGGATGCGGTGCGCGTTACTTCCGAGCACCATCTTGCCGACGGCTGAGCGACGGCGGATACCAATCACGCAGAGTTCGGCCTCGACCTCCTCCAGCACGCCGATCAGCTCGTCGGCCGCCTCCCGCCCCCGCACCTCCTGGCGAATCGTAAAGGCGACACCGGCTTGTTCCAGCGTGGCGCGTACCCAGTCAAGGTCGGCCGGCTGAGCGAAGGCCGGGTCGTCCAGCGCGTCGCCTCGGGAAGTATTAACCACCACCAGCGGGCGGTCGGACTTGCGTGCCTCCGTGATAGCAGTGTTGAGTGCAGCACGTCCGGCCGATGTCGGGGTGTATCCGACGACGATGGTCACTCGCGCGTCTCCTTTGTATCTGGATGAGTTGAGGTGGTCGCCGCATCGGGCACCTCGATGTGGCGGTGCTCCGCCACCGAGAGGGCCGGCTCCTCTGATACCGCCTCGACCGCTGCGGCTGCCTTGGCCGGCAGGACCCGCCGAATAGCCTTGAAAAGCCACGGCCAGATCATTATTAGCAAGATGATCGCGTAGGCAGTGATCGCGATCGCGGATAGTTCAAACTGCCCGGTTGCCGGATTTGTGCTCCCGAACAGGCCACGCCACTCGCCGGATGACAGTTGCAGCGCCCTGCGGCCCTGCAGCTCGACGCGTGGTCCCAAGATCACCGCGACGATGAGCGGCAGCACCGGCAGACCGAAACGTCGCATCACGAAGCCGAGCAACCCGAGCGCCAATAGCAAGATCAGGTCGAACGGCGACCCGTTCACCGCGTACGCCCCCATCGAGGCGAAAAACAAGATGCCGGCATACAGGTAGGGCCGTGGAATCCGGAGCAGCTTCGCCCAGACCGGGGCCAGCGGCAGGTTGAGGAGCAGGAGCAGCGTGTTGCCGATGAATAGGCTCGCGATCAGGCCCCAGACCAAGGCGCCTTCGCGCTGCAGGAGCAGTGGACCGGGTTGGATGCCGTACGAGGTGAGCGCGGCCAGCATCACCGCGGCCGTGGCATTGGTGGGCAGACCGAGCGACAGCATCGGCACCATGGTTCCGGCCGCGCTGGCGTTGTTGGCCGCCTCCGGACCGGCGACGCCCTCGATCGCGCCCTTGCCGAACTCCTCCGGGTGTTTGGTCAGCCGCTTCTCGGTGATATAGGACAGGAAAGTCGGGATCTCCGCCCCACCGGCGGGCACCGCACCGAACGGGAAGCCGTACGCCGTGCCCCGCAGCCACGGCTTCCATGATCGCTTCCAGTCCTGCCTGCCCATGAACGGCCGGCCCACCCTGATCACCTCAACCGCTTTGCGGCGCAAGTGCGCCGCCACCCACAGCGCTTCACCGACGGCGAAGATGCCGACTGCGACGACAACGACGTCGATGCCGTCGCCGAGCTGAGGGATGCCGAAAGTCAGCCGGGCCTGACCACTGACTGCGTCGATGCCGATGAGACCGATGGTCAGGCCAAGGGTGAGCGAGATGAAGCATGGTGCCCGCCACGAAGGAGCCGACGGCCGCCGTGGCCAGCGCTTGCGCAGCCCGGCCAGACTTGGCCATCAGGTTGCCCTCGAGGGCGGTCACCACCGAGGCCGACTCGCCCGGCGTATTCAGCAGGATCGACGTCGTGGACCCGCCGTACATGCCGCCGTAGAAGATCCCGGCAAGCATGATCATTGCGCTGGTCGGCTCCAACCCGTACGTGACTGGCAGCAACAACGCCACGGTCATCGCGGGCCCGATCCCGGGCAGCACGCCGACCGCCGTCCCGATCACAACACCAAGCAGGGCCAGGAGGAGGTTGACCGGGGTTGCCGCTGTGGCGAACCCTTCGAGCAGGAACTGGAAGCTGTCCATCACAGGATTCCCTGCAAGATGCCGGCCGGCAGTGCGACTCCCAACCCGATCGCGAAGCCGTAGAAGGTGCCGAGTGACAATGCAGCTGCGATCACCAGATCGCGGATGAAGTGTCGGCTACCGAGCACGATCGCACAGCCGTAAAACAACAGACCTCCACTGATCACCCAGCCGAGGAGATCGATCAAGACAATGTTGGCGGCAAATACGCCGACCAGCAGTAGCACCGTCTTCATGTCGGCCTTGGAGTGCAGGTCGATGTCCTCACCGGCCTCCTGCTCGCCCCGATGTCCCCGGGCCACCGATACGGCCAGACAGGCGGCCAAGATGATCAGCAAGCTGGCCACCAGCACCGGCACCGGCTTCGGCCCGAGTGGGTCGGTTCCGGTGCGGTTGTCGCTCAGCTGCAGGGCGTCGAACAGAACCACGACCCGGCCAGTGCCAGCCCTGCGCAGAGCAGATAGTCGGGGACCCGGCTTGGCCGCTCGGGCTCGGCGGCCGGCACCGTAGGACCGGCAGCCGCGACTGACTCGCTCACGCCAGTCCGAGCTGGCTCAGCACATCCTCCACCCGCTTGGTCTGGTCAGTCATGTAAGTGGAGAACTCATCGGAGGTGAGGTAGGCATCGGCCCAGTCGTTCTCGGTCAGTACCTCCTTCCATTCCTGACTGTCGTGCATCTTGGCCACGGCGTTGACTAGGGCCTGCTTGTCGGCATCAGACAGCTCCGGCGGGGCCACGACACCGCGCCAGTTGGTGAACTCGAGGTCGATCCCGGACTCCTTCAGGGTCGGCGCGTCGAAGACCTTGACCCGTTCGGCACCGCTGGTGGCCAGCACGCGGATCTCGCCGGCCTCTACCTGGTCGAGGAACTCCCCGTAACCCGAGGCGCCGAACGCTACCTTGTTACCGAGCACAGCCGGCAGCAGATCACCTCCGCCGTCGTAGCTGACGAAGTTCACGTCTTTGGGGTCGATGCCGACCGCCTGGGCCAGCTGCATCGGCAGGAGATGGTCGGGTCCGCCTGGAGCGGAACCCCCACCGACAGCCAGCGACTTGGGATCAGCCTTCCAAGCGTCGACCAATTCGGTGATGGTCTTGTACGAGGAGTCCTTGCTAACAACGATGGCGCCGGACTCCTCGATGAGCTTGGCGATCGGGGTCGTCTGGTCAAGCTTGGCGGTGGACTGGTTGGTGTACTGGGCGCCAACCACACCGAGACCCATCATCATCAACAGCTTGCCGTTGCCCTTCTCCGATACCGTCTTGGCCAGCCCGGTCGTGCCGGAGGCACCGGCGAGGTTGAACACCTCGATGTTCTGCGTCGCGCCAATGTCGTCCATGACCTTGGCGGCCGCCCGGGCGGTCGTGTCGTATCCACTCCCGGGCGTGTTCGGCACCATGAACCGCAGACCAGTGAGTGGCTCGTCTGCCGGGGCAGAGGCTCCGGGCTCAGCCCGGTCGGCCGTGGCACCGCACCCAGTCGTCAGTATTACTGCGCCGGCTACTAGAGCTGCGCCTAGCTTGAGTCGTCCGAACATCATCGTTCCTTTGTCCCGGGGCCTAGATGGCCGTGGTGGTCGGCCGACAAGCCATCACCCGTGGTCGAGACGATAGTGCCATCGCGAACCGGGCGTTGCCTACTTGTGGCCATGATGGACGTTGCGGTCTCAATGGTCGCACTGGATTGCCGCCGCGACCAGCCTCAATGCCACTGCTGCCGACGTCTGTGTGGAAGGAGCTGTTCCGATGACCGAATGGACGACTGAGGAGCTGACCAAGATCGGTAATGCAGAAGAATTGCAGCTCGCGTCCATGCGACGCGACGAGACGCTGCGCAAACCGGTCACCATGTGGGTCGTACGCCACGGTGACCGCCTTTACGTCCGATCCGTGAAGGGGACCACTGGCGCCTGGTTCCGCGGCACGCAGACGCGTCGTCGAGGTCGCATCCAAGCCGGTGTCGTCGAAAAAGAGGTGAAGTTCGTTTTCGATACAGACGAGGAGGTGAATGTCCAGATTGATGCCGCGTACCGCGAGAAATACCGCCGCTACCCGGATCGCATCGTCAATAGTGTCCTGACGCCTGCGGCGCGTTCGTCGACGATTGAACTCGTACCCCTGTCAGCAACCTGATGCCGACACGGGCTCCTCGGCTGTCGCCGACGCAGCCTTTCGACGAAGAGATCACCGGCTAGCGTGGGTTCGTGCGGTTGGCCACATGGAATGTGAATTCGATCAAGCAGCGGGTGCCGCGATTGTTGCCATGGTTGGACCAGCGCCAGCCCGACGTGGTGTGCCTGCAGGAGACCAAGCTTGCCGACGACGCGCTGGCAACGTTGCTGGGGGAACAGTTCGTCAACCGGGGTTACCAGTTCGCCACGCACGGCGAGGCGCAGTGGAATGGCGTCGCGATCCTGTCGAAGGTCGGACTGGACGACGTGGTGACCGGGGTTGCCGACGCACCGGGGTTTCCGCGTCCTGAGGCACGCGCGGTTTCGGCGACGTGCGGCGGCATCCGAGTGCACTCCCTGTATGTGCCGAACGGGCGGGTGCCCGATTCGGACCACTACCGATACAAGCTTGACTGGCTAGCGGCGTTGGCCCACGACCTCAGCCGCGGCCCGGATGACGCCGTGGTGTGTGGCGACATGAACATTGCCCCGGCCGATGAGGATGTGTTCGACCCTGAGGCATACATCGGCCAGACCCATGTCACCGTACCGGAGCGGGAGGCTCTGGCGCAGCTCCAAGCCCTTGGCCTGCGTGACGTTGTCAGGGATCGCTGGCCGGGCGAGCGGGTGTTCACGTACTGGGACTACCGCGCGGGCATGTTCCACCGCGACTTGGGTATGCGCATTGATCTGGTGCTGGCTACCGTGCCAGTTGCTGAGCGGATACGGGCAGCGTGGGTGGACCGACACGCGCGCAAAGGCTCCGGCCCGAGCGACCACGCGCCAGTGATTGTTGACCTGGACGAAGCTCCCGACGGTGACATCGGTCCGGTCGTCCCGCCGCCGTCAGCGCCGGCTACTCGTCGGGTCACCTTGCCGCAGAGCCGAGGGCGGTGAAGGATCAACAGCCTGATCCGGTCGCCGCTAAGTGTGCGCCCTGATCGAGGTCCCTGGCTTGTGAGCCGTGATCTTGCCCAGCCAGCTGAGATCGGTACTTCCGCTAGCGACGTCTACGAATCCGGATGCATGGACGAGCCCGAGCGTCCTGTCGAGCATGTCCTCGCCGGAATGCCGAAGCCATCGTGGACCGGCGTGACGACGCCCCTTGCTTTTGTGGAACTCGGCGATCAGGAGCCGTCCATGAGGTTTCAGCACGCGGTACATCTCGCCTACTGCAGTCCGTTGATCGTCCTCAGCCACGTGATGCAGCGCGAGGGTGCATGCGACGGCGTCAAAGGTGGCGTCCGGAAAGGGAAGTTGTTGCGCAAAAGCAACCTGGAAGGTGACTATCACGCCTCGCTTGCGTGCCTGACTGCTGGCACGGTTGATCATCTCGACTGCTGCATCTATGCCGTCGACGGAGCCGGTGGGTCCTACCCGCTCGGCGAACGCGATTGCCAGGCGGCCAGGTCCACAGCCAACGTCGAGGACATGGTCGCCCGGCCGCAGCTCCAGATCGTCGACGACCATGGCACGTAGCCGTTTCCCGCGTCGGCCAAGCAAGCCGCGCCCCAGGTCGTAAACACGCGCCCAGCGGATGAGCCTGTCGCTGTCGTGGTGATGGGTACGGCCGGTGGGGTGGATCATAGGCACGTCAGTGTACGGCGCTCGACAGCGCCCTCAGCTGCGGATCGAATTGATCGGATCGCCCGGCTGGAGAACCTCAGGGCGGCGACCGCGGCGTTGCCGGCGGCGGAGTCGGTGCGCTTCCTTCCACACCGGACCATACAAGATCATCATCACCACACTCACCGGCCACCACTGCTCAGCCACGCCCCAGACCACCATGAGATCGCTGGCGATCAGATCATCCAGGAAGGTGTACCGAATCGACCAAGATCCGTCATTTCTCCGTATTGACGCAGACATCCTGCGGCCGTAACGTCCGCAGAGGAGAGCTTTCTCAATCCCAACCACATCGATCGGAAGGCACCGCCATGTTCGCTCAGGTCATCCAGGGCAAGACGTCCAACCCGGAGGCGTTCGATGCCGCAATCAATCAGTGGCTGCAAGATCTTTCTTCGGGCGCGACTGGCTGGCTTGGCAGTACGAGCGGGGTCACCGAGGATGGCCGGGCCATCGCGGTTGTGCGATTCGAAACGGAGGAGGATGCCCGCCGCAACAGCAATCGTCCCGAACAAGACCAGTGGTGGTCTGAGACTGCGAAACTCTACGACGGCGAAGCTACTTTCCGGGACAGCACTGATGTCACCGTTGATCTTCAGGGCGATCCCGACCAGGCAGGATTTGTTCAAATCATGCAGGGCCGAAGCAGCGATCCGGAACGAGCCAGGCGATTGATGGAACAAGAAGACTCTGACAAATTTGCAGAGTTCCGTCCCGATGTTCTCGGAAGCGTCGCAATCGGCCACGAAGACGGTGGATACACCATGGTGATCTACTTCACCTCCGAAGCGGAGGCACGCGAAGGCGAGCGCAAAGAGCCGCCGCCGGAGATACAGGCCCAAATGGAAGAGATGAACAAGCTCAGCGTCGGGGAGACCGACTTCTTCGACCTGAAGCGGCCCGTGATC
>JAJTCL010000021.1 GCA_021323255.1 Propionibacteriaceae bacterium
CGGCTTGAGCCCGTCGCGTACATCCGGCAGCGCACGGCCCACGATCACGCTCATGGCGTAATCGAGGTAGGACTTCTGGATCTCGTCTTGCAGATCCACCGGTTCCCGCCGGTCAGCGATGGGGCCCAGAGGTATGTCAGTCATGAATTACGGGTTCTCCTCCCTCCGACTTGTCAGCGTGGGTGGCCGCTATAACGACCACCGACGCTGACAACTCGGAGTTAGATGTCGAGGAAGCGGACGTCCTTGGCATTGCGCTGGATGAACGAGCGGCGTTGCTCCACGTCCTCCCCCATCAAGATCGAGAACATCTCATCGGCCTGGGCGGCGTCGTCCAGCGTGACCTGCAGCAGGATGCGGTTGTTCGGGTCCATCGTGGTATCCCACAGTTGATCAGGATTCATCTCGCCGAGACCTTTGTAGCGCTGGATCGCGTTCTCCTTCGGCAGTCGCTTGCCTTCCTCCGCTCCAACCCGGAGCAGCGCATCCCGCTCGGCATCGGTGTAGGCCAGCTCATGTGGCGCATTGCTCCAGCCGATCCGAAACAGCGGCGGTTGGGCAAGGAAGACATGCCCGGCCTCGATCAGCGGTCGCATGAAGCGGAACATCAACGTCAGCAGCAGGGTACGGATGTGCGCTCCGTCTACGTCGGCATCAGCCATCATGATGATCTTGTGGTACCGCAGCTTGGCGATATCGAAGTCCTCATGAACACCGGTGCCGAGCGCGGAGATGATCGCCTGCACCTCGGTGTTCTGCAGGATCCGGTCAATCCGCGCCTTCTCAACGTTGAGGATCTTGCCGCGAATGGGCAAGATCGCCTGAATCCGCGGATCGCGACCACCCTTGGCCGACCCGCCGGCGGAGTCGCCCTCGACGACGAAGACCTCGCACTCCTCTGGATCAGTCGACTGGCAGTCCGCCAGCTTGCCCGGCAGCCCGCTGCGGCCCAGCAATCCTTTGCGATCACGCGCCGCGTCCCGGGCCTTCCTGGCGGCGATCCGCGCGATGGCAGCCGCCTGACCCTTGCGGATGATCAACTTCCCCTCGCCCGGGTTCTTCTCGAACCAATCGCCGAGCTGGGTGTTGACCACCTGCTGCACGAAGGATCGTGCCTCAGTGTTGCCGAGCTTGGTCTTGGTCTGGCCTTCGAACTGCGGTTCGGCGAGCTTCACCGAGATGATCGCGGTGAGCCCTTCTCGAATGTCGTCGCCGGACAGCCGGTCCTCGGGCTTCCTGATCATTCCCCAGTTCTCACCCCACTTGTTCGCGGTGTTGGTGAGTGCTGCGCGGAACCCCTCTTCATGGGTTCCGCCTTCATGGGTGTTAATCGTGTTGGCGAAGGTATGCACCGACTCGGTGTAGGAGTTGTTCCATTGCATGGCGACCTCGAGGCTGATGCCTCGATCGGACCGGTCGGCCTCGAACGCGATCACCGAGGAGTGCACCGGCTCTTTGCTACCGGTGAGATAACGGACGTAGTCGATCAAGCCATCGTCGTAGCGGAACGTATCGGCATAGGCATTGCCGTCCTCATCCGCGTGGTCGGGGCGCTCGTCGACGATGGTGATCGTCAGGCCCTTGTTCAGGAAGGCCATCTCGCGGAACCGTGCTGCAAGAGTGTCGTAGGTGTAGTTGGTGGTCTCGAAGATGTCTGGGCTGGGGTAGAAAGTGACCGTGGTGCCGGTCTCCTCGTTCGGCTCCAGTCGTTGCAGCGGCCCGTCCGGCTCGCCGAGGGAGAAGCTTTGCGTCCACCGGTAGCCGTCACGCTTGACCTCGGCGACCAGTTTGGCCGACAGCGCATTGACCACCGAGACCCCGACACCATGCAGACCGCCGGAGACCTTGTAGCCGCCGTCACCAAACTTGCCGCCCGCATGCAACACCGTGAGAGCCAGGGTGATGGCCGGGATCTTCTCTTTCGGATGCTCCTTGACCGGGATGCCACGACCGTTGTCGATCACCTGGATCCCGCCCTCCGGCAGGATGCGGACCACAATGGTGTCGCAGTACCCGGCCAGTGCCTCGTCGACAGCGTTGTCCACCACCTCATAGACCAGGTGATGCAGACCACGCTCTCCTGTGGAGCCGATGTACATGCCCGGCCGCTTCCGTACCGCCTCCAAGCCCTCGAGGACGGTAATCGACTCCGAGTCGTATGCGCCCGGCTCGATGTGGTTGATGACGGCACTTGCCGCCGGATGAGGACTGGAGTTGGCGGTGCGGGGGTCGTGGGGGGTCGGATTGACCTCGTCGGGCTGGTCGAAATGCGGCACCGGCTCGGGGCTCCTGTCATACGTGCGCCGCCCGGAACTCACCTCGACATCAGGTGAGGCAGGCGGCACGCCAAGGTTCTCGTTGTCTTGGTTCTCGTAGTCACGTTGACGGATTCGATGGCCCTTTCGCAGCGGCCGTACGAGGCGTTCAACCCGCCCTTGCGACCCTGTCTAGTTTACCGCGCTGGCATAGCGAAGAAGGCGTTCCGGCGGACCTCCGCCGGGAGAAAAGTGCGTCTGGCAAGGTCTGGGTGGCCAATTTGCGGCTGCGCGGACTGGCCGACGACTCCCGGTACAGACCCGCGCCCGCTGAGAGCGCCGTGAGCCGTTGGCTGTTTACACTTCGCAGCTAGGACTCCCAAAATCTGACGCTGGTTTGTGCGACACGCGGTCCAAAGGCCATCCGCCGCGAACCAGCGTCAGTTTCTTGGAGCCAATTCCTCAGCCATAGGTGTCGCGGGGGCCCTGACCATCACGAACCGAGCGGGGACCCTTCTTCCAGGAGGGCGCATCAGGACCGAGAACCTTGATCCGTGTGATGGTGCCGTCTCCCAGCTGTTCATTCAGCATGGCCACCAGCTGAGGTGCCAGATGACGCAGCTGGGTGGCCCATGCGCTCGAGTCGGCGCGGACCGTCAACACCGTGTCCGCATACCCCTCAGGAGCCGAATGTGCCGCGTTGGCGGCACCCACCAGCAACCCCCAGCGCGCCAGCAAGGTATGCACATTGATCTCGGTGGTCCATCCTTTGCTCTCCACCAGTCGCTCGACCGCATCGGAGAGCGGCTTCGGATCACGATCGTCGGCTCGAGCTCCGGAGACCTGCGGCCCAACCGGTCGCGGCGGCTTGCGGCGCTTCCGCCGCGCCTGAGCACCGAGCGACCGGGCCACAGTCTGGGCCAGTTCCAGGCCGGTTGGATCATGCGCAATCTGGCCGTCGGGGGTGCTGCGGTGACCTTGCTCGTCAGGCATCGGCCACGACCTCTCCGTCGGCGACCCGGAACCGGCGACCGGCCAGCAGCTCGGGAACATCGGCCCCGACGGCGGCGGTGACCAGGACCTGCTCAGCACCCCGCACTCCGGAAGCCAGGCGCTCCCGCCGCACCGAATCCAGCTCCGCGAACACGTCGTCGAGAACCAACACCGGCTCTACCCCATCGGCCCGCAGCAGATGGAAGCTGCCGAGCCGAAGAGCCAGTGCGAATGACCACGACTCACCATGACTGGCGTAACCCTTGGCCGGCAACATCCCCAATGAAAGCGCAATGTCGTCACGATGTGGCCCGACGAGCGACACTCCGCGCTGGATCTCCTCGGCCCGCCGCTCAATCATCCCAGCCGCCAACGCAGCGCTGAGGTTTGCACGCAGGGCACCATGAACCGATCCGTCCTCGGCCTGGTTGGTGAATTCCAGGTCCGCTGACGCCCGGTATTCCGCTGCAGCGTCATTGTTGGCCGGCGCGATGTCGGCGTAAGCCTTGCTGACGTGTGGCGCCAGATCGGCAAGGGTGGTCAGCCGCGCCTCGAGCAGCTCCCCACCCACCCGTGCCAGGTGGGTGTCCCAAACGTCGAGCGTGGCTTCGGCGTCGCTTGGTGGCGGGCCACCCCGGAGTCGACCACTGAGGGACTTCAGCAGCGTGTTGCGCTGCCGCAGCACCCGCTCGTAGTCGGAACGTACCCCCGCCAGGCGCGGCCAGCGCGCGATGCTGAGGTCATCGATGAAACGCCGCCGTTCACTGGGATCCCCTTTGACGACCGCAATATCCACTGGCGAGAACACCACGGTGCGAACAACTCCGATGATTTCGCGGGCGTGGCGCAGCGGGGAACGGTTGAGCTTGGCTCGGTTGGCCTTCCCCGGGCTGATCTCCAACTCCAGCGTCAGCTGCCGCGGATCATCGAGACCGGCCTGCACCCTGGCCCGCACCACAGCCCGCGCAGCACCCGACCGCACCAAAGGCACTTCCGTGGCCACCCGGTGCGAACTCATCGTGGAGAGGTACTCGATTGCCTCGACCAGGTTGGTCTTGCCCTGGCCGTTCGCCCCGACGAAGGTGGTGACTCCTGAATCGAGCCCCAGGTCGACCGACTCGTAGGACCGGAAATCGGTCAGCTGCAGGTGGTCGACAAACATATTGGCTCGCTTCGCTCGCTGTGGATCGCGCTCGGAATCGGCCAGCTTCGTCGTTGCTGGCAGAGGAAGAAACGCCTCTGCTCGCTCCTCCTCAGCCCGGCGGCGCTATCCGCACCTTCGGAAGCCTATCCGTCCGCCACCCTGCCCGACGCCTCTCCAGGACTCGCCGGGAGACCGGTGTGAGCATGCTGCGCATCGACATGCCAAGCTAACTGGCGACGACGATCTACGCGAGGAGGAGATGTCGTGACAACGAAGAGTGACTTCACCGAAGAGGAGTGGGCCCGGGTTCGGCGGGCCCCGTTCGTGGCGGGGCTGGCGATCTCCATGGCCGACCCCGGCGGCCCGATAGAGCTGGCCAAGGAGTCGATGGGGACCGTGAAGTCGGCGACGAATCCGCCCAGTCGTGAGCAGTTGATCGCCGAGATCGCCTTGGACATCCAGTCGATGACGCAACAGCGTCAGAACCCCCTCAGCGACTTCAAGCCGCAGGCACCTCAGCAGATCCTCGATGAGGTACGGGCGGCGACTGAACTGGTGAGCTCCAAGGCGACCGCCGAGGAGTCAGCTGCCTATAAGCAATGGCTGCTCACGAGCGCACAAGGCGCTGCGGACGCAGCTAAGGAAGGCGGCTTCTTGGGCTTCGGCGCCACCCAGGTGAGTGAAGGCGAGCAGCAGATGCTCGACCAGCTGCGCACCACGATCGGCGCGTAATTTCAGAGCTGCTCGCGCAGTGTTTGATTGCTCGCTCCGCTCGCGAGGATCGCGCTTGCAAGCCGCTGCCTTCCTCTCTCACTCACAGACGAAGAGCGTGTCTGCTCGTTCGTTCGTCCAGGACAGCGGCGCGCGCTCCTGGGCGCTTTGGATCCGCCTACTTCGTCGTCGCTCTCCGAGGAAAGAACGCCTCGGCTCACTCCATTTATATTGCTCGCTCCGCTCGCTGAGGCTGGCGCTCGTTAGCCGCTGCCTTCCTCGCTCGCTTCGCTCGCTCGTCCAGGACAGCGGCGCGCCAGCCTAGCTCAGCACGGCGGCGCGCGATTACCGACGCTCGCAGCTGTACTGTGCCAGCAGGCCCTAACTGCTCGGAGCCTCGACCTTGTCCGCCTTCTCTCCGCCCGCCTCGAGCTCCGAACCGGCGGGGAGCTCCTGGTGGCCGCCGAACTGCTGCCGCATTGCCGAGAGCACCTGATTGGCAAAATGGTCCTCATCGCGGGAGGCGAAACGCTCGAAGAGCGAAGCCGCGAGCACCGGAGCCGGCACCCCGATGTCGACCGCCGCCTTCACGGTCCAGCGACCCTCACCGGAGTCCGATACCCGTCCGGCGAGGCCGTCCAAATTCGGGTTCGCCTGCAGTGCAGCCGCGGTCAGGTCCAGCAGCCATGAGGAGATCACCGACCCGCGCCGCCACAGCTCGGCGACTTTAGCCGTATTGATCTGGAACTGATAGAACTCCGGCTCCTCCATTGGCGCCACCTCGGCCGAGTGCTCCCCAGCCTGAATGCCTACATCTGCGCGATGCAG
Source organism: Propionibacteriaceae bacterium (assembly GCA_021323255.1). Lineage (GTDB taxonomy): Bacteria > Actinomycetota > Actinomycetes > Propionibacteriales > Propionibacteriaceae > Microlunatus. The sequence goes on from JAJTCL010000021.1 coordinate 5,932, forward strand.
GATGTTGAGGCCCTCGGCGAAGGCGGCCATGATCCCGTATTCGATGCCGTTGTGCACCATCTTGACGAAGTGACCCGCACCTGAGGATCCGCAGTGCAGATACCCCTGTTCCTCGGGCGCCAGCTCACCAGTACGTCCAGGCGTGCGTTGAATGTCACCGACACCAGGAGCAATGGTCTTCAAGATCGGATCGATGATTTTGACCGCTTCTTCATCACCGCCCACCATCAGGCAGTAGCCGCGCTCCAGACCGAAGACACCGCCACTGGTGCCGATGTCGACGTAATGCAGGCCCTGCTCCTTGAGCTTCTTGGCGCGCCGGACATCGTCACGGTAGTTGGAGTTGCCGCCGTCGATGATGATGTCGCCTTCATCGAGCAACCCGGCCAACTCATCGACGGTCCTCCCGGTGATACCAGCAGGGATCATCACCCAGACAGCCCGCGGTCGCTCGAGCTTCTTGACGAACTCCTCCAGCGTGAAACCGCCGGTCGCTCCTTCACCCTCAAGCTGTCTGATGGAATCGGGATTCACGTCGAAGACCACACATTCATGCCCGTCACGCATCAAACGGCGAACGATGTTGGCACCCATCCGGCCCAGACCGACCATTCCCAGCTGCATGGAAACCCCTCATCCTCGATGGTTTCGTCAACATAACAGAGGTTGATCAGCCCCCGATAGGTCCGGCTCGCGCGACGTCACAACGACAAGCAATCAGCAAATGGCGGATCGTGCGCAGCCATGCTGAGCTAGGCTGGCGCGCCGCTGTCCTGGACGAACGAACGAGCAGAGACGCTCTTCGTCTGCGAGTGAGAGAGGAAGGCAGCGGCTTCCAAGCGCGATCCTCGCGAGCGGAGCGAGCAATCAAACACTGCGCGGGCAGCGGGATCAATCAAGTGGGCAAACGCATCAGCATGATCACGTGGCGATAGTCCGTGATCGGATCGCCATCGAGACTCTCCAGCCCAGTGAGCTGACAGGGTTTACTTGGCGCAGTGAAGGCGAAGTTCACATACGGAGTGTCGAAGGCCCCGAGCCCGTCGAGCAGGTAGGTCGGATTGAACCCGGCCGCGGTGACCGCTGGATCACCACCACCAGGCTGCTCGATGGTCGCCTCGATAGCTTCCGACGCCTGAGCCTGGTCGCCGGTGGCAGCTTCCAAGGTGACGAAACCCTCCCCGACGAGCATCCGAAGAGACGTATTGCGCTCGGCAACCAGGGCAACACGCTTGGCGGCCGCAATCATCTCGGTGGTGTTCACTCGGACGTTCATCAACGCCGCGGTATTCATGATGTGGCGGACCTTGGGGAACTCGCCGTCTAAGAGCCGGGTGGTGGTCTGACGCTCCCCCGCCGGGCCGTGACCTTCGAAGCCGATGATCCCGTCGCCGGCACCGCCATCGGAGAGGCTCAGCGTCACTTCCTCGCCGGCGGTCATCGAGCGTGCGGTGTCATTCAGCACCCTGGCCGGGACCAGTGCAGTAGCCGAAATCTGGGTTGAGCTCGGGTTCCAGGCGAGCTCCCGCAACGCCATCCGATAGCGGTCCGTTGCGAGCAGCGAGATGGTGTCGCCATCAATCTCCACTCGTACGCCGGTAAAGACCGGCAGTAGTTCATCCCGACCAGCCGCAACCACAACCTGGCCGACAGCCTGGGCAAACGCGGCGCTGGGTACGGTCCCCGTTGCCTCGGGCATCTTCGGCAAAGACGGGTAATCCGCAACTGGGAGGGTCTGCAGGGTGAATCGGGCGCTGCCGCAGATCAGCTCCATTCTGGTTTCGTCGGAGGTGATATCGACTGGCTTCGGCGGCAGGCTACGAGAGATATCAGCGAGCAGCCGGCCAGAAACCAGGGCGATACCCTCGTCAGCGACCGCAGCGGTGACATGGATCTGAGCCGAGGTCTCGTAGTCGAAACTCGAAAAGGTGACACCCTCGGCGTCGGCGCGAACCAGCAGTCCGGCCAGGATGGGCACGCTCGGGCGTAGCGGCAGGCTGCGCGCGGCCCATTGCACGGCCTCAGCCAAGACGTCACGCTCGAGTCGGACTTTCACGCTACCTCCTCTGTGACCTCACATGATGAGGTCATCCGGCCCAGGACACCGGTGATGATACGACGGATGTGCCCTCAGCTTGTCGAAGGGCACGAGAAGCACGCTTCGACAGGCGCCGTCCTGAGCTTGTCGAAGGGCTCAACGCAGATGCGGCGGGCTGTCCAGCTAGCTTCCTCGACTATTTGGATCCCTTCTCGCCGGGCAGCAGTTCACGCAGCTCAGCGGCCGCCGCCATTACCTCTTGCTGCAGTGGCCCGCACTTCTCCATTCCTTCAGGAATCGGTCCAGTGAACAACGGACGGACCTCGAACACCAGATCCAGCACGCTCTCCCGGGTCGGCGTACCGCGTCGCAGATTCATCGCGTCGCCGGCCAGCCTGCTGTATTCATTGACCCTTTCCCGCCAGGCCGGATCGTTCGTGGTGTGATCAGCACGCATCTCAGCCGCGAGCGCGTCCAGGGCACGTTCCAGCCGATGCAGTTGCTCCTTGCGGCGCTCGACGTCCAGGTTGACCGGAACGTCTTCGGGTTCCTCCCGGCCGAACAACTTGCGCAGAAAGCTCACCGGCTCCTCCTTCATAGGTAGGGCATTGCGCCGCGCTGCTTTCACAGGCCTCAGCCACCCCGACTTAGACCCTCTTCACCTTATGTATCTCATGGTCGTAGTCGTAGCTGCTGTGGATGTTGTGGAGAACGTGTCTTTCACCCAGTCAGAGCAGATTTGGTGATGCGATTACTGCTGTGAAGAACAGGAAATCACACGGGGAGGATCTTGGGATGGGTTAGTAGATGATCCCGCTTGTCCCCTGATCATCCCCAGGCTGTTAAGCCCAAGATCACCGTTGTCCACAATGTTTTCCCCACTTGTGTGCATCTACATCAATTGGCACCTACGAGATACTCGCTGTCCGGTTGAAGATCGTTCGGACGCTCGTGATCAAAGACGACATTCCAGCACGAGGCCTGAGCAGAAGACTCGGCGCTGGTGATCAGAAACGACTGGGGCGCGCGTTCAGCGGCCGGAGGCCTGCTGCTTGATCCGGTTGGTCAGTTCCGTTACCTGGTTGAACACGCTGCGCCGTTCTGCCATCAACGTCCGGATCTTTCGATCAGCGTGCATCACCGTCGTATGGTCTCGGCCGCCGAACTGCTGGCCGATCTTGGGCAATGACAGATCGGTCAGCTCACGGCACAGATACATCGCGATCTGACGTGCCGTGACCAGGACGTGGGTCCGACTCTGGCCGCACAGATCATCAATAGTGATATCGAAGTACGAGGCTGTCTGAGCCATGATCATCCCGGTGGTGATCTGTGCCTCGCCGCCTTCCGGAATGAGGTCCTTCAGCACGATCTCGGCCAGCGACAAATCCACCTGCTGGCGATTGAGACTGGCAAATGCGGTCACCCGGATGAGGGCGCCCTCCAGCTCGCGGATGTTGGTCTGGATCCGGCTTGCGATGAACTCCAACACTTCCGGCCCGGCTACCAGACGCTCCTGCGCGGCCTTCTTCCGCAAGATCGCGATCCGGGTCTCCAGGTCGGGGGGCTGTACGTCGGTGATCAACCCCCAGCCGAACCGGCTGCGCAGCCGCGGTTCCAGGTTCTCCAGCAGTTTCGGCGGGCGATCGGAGGTCATCACGATCTGCTTCTGCGCGTTGTGCAGGGTGTTGAAGGTATGGAAGAACTCTTCCTGAGTCTGTTCCTTGCCTTCCAGGAACTGGATGTCGTCGATCAGCAGCACGTCGACATCGCGGTACCGCCGCCGGAAGTCGGCGCCTCTGTTCTGGCTGATCGCGTTGATGAAGTCGTTGGTCAGTTCCTCGGTGGAGACATAGCGAACCCGGACGCGATCAAAGTAGTTGCGTACGTAGTGGCCCAGGGCGTGCAGCAGGTGCGTCTTGCCCAGCCCGGAGTCCCCGTAGATGGTCAGCGGGTTGTACGACTTGCCAGGATTTTCGGCCACCGCAATCGCCGCGGCATGGGCGAAGCGGTTCGATCCGCCGATGACGAAGGTTTCGAAGGTGTATTTGGGATTGAGCCGGGAGTCGCTCTCGCGACGTGGCCGGAATCCCTCCATTTCCCGGTACTGATCCCGATTGCGGTATCCAGACTCGATCTCAGTACTCTCCGGCCGGGGTGCTGGAGCCGGCGTGCCGCCTTCATCCAAGAGAGCGCGTCGCGCGGCGTATTCCTCGGCGCTAGGAAAACCTTCGGCCGGAAAACCCGGCGCAGCGTAGTTGTCCTCGCCGTAGTCCTCACGAGGCTGATCAGTGGGATTGCCAGCTTGGTCCGAGAACTGGCCCGGCGGGCCTTGTCCGAGCCCGCCCTCGTAGTTCGACTGCTCTGCCAGCGACTCCTCGTCCGGTTTCAGCGACTCGTCCACAATGACGGCCAGCTGAATGTTGCGGCCGAAGTATTCAGAAAGCAAACGCTCGATGTCCGGCCGGAAACGGTTCTCCAGCTGGTTACGGGTGAAGGTGTTCGGCACCGCGACCATCAACATGTCGTGATGCAGCGCCACGGGTTGACCGGTGTTGAGCCAACGCCGTAAGCCTGGCGAGGAGGCGGAGTAGAGATGGTCCCAGGCCAGACTTGTCGATTCGGCGGCGCTCCCTGAAGATTCGCTCACACGTACTCCGCTGCTCGTCCTGCATCCGCCCTGGAACAAGATGCGCGAAGCAAGAATTTGTCTGTGCCTTCGCTATGCGGTGTCCGTGCGTGGAGACCTGCAACCTCTCTCACTTCCACACAGATATCCACAGACTGTGCACGAAAGCAGCTACGACCGGTTGCGCCTACCACGGTTCCCCCGGCATCGAGGTTAACGAGTGAACGTTGCGGGCTGCAGCAGCTGCCCGAAGCTGTGAGGCGAACGGCGACGCGAGCAATCGTCGGGTCGCGACGCAAGCGAGTCGTGGATTTTCGCCATGATGTTCGGCGTGTCGACTGGACATCGGCGACCACTATTCCTCAATCCCCCCGAGTTCGCGTCGGTTTGACCGGTTTGGCGGCGCCCCGTACCGTTAGAAGGTCGCTTACGGCGACCGCTGCCACCTGCCCGCTCCGCCTGCGATGCGTGCCGTGTGAGCACCGTACCTGATTGTCGAGCATTCCTAAGATGGTGGGAGTTTTCCCGTGAGCAAGCGCACATTCCAGCCGAGTAATCGGCGTCGCAGCCGTACTCATGGCTTTCGTCTGCGGATGCGCACCCGCGCCGGCCGTGCCATCATTTCTGCCCGGCGCCGCAAGGGCCGCAGTCGTCTGTCCGCCTGACATTCGTGCCTGAGCGACTACGGTGTTGCCGCGACGACTGAGGATGCACAACTCGAAGGACTTCCAGCGGACCACGAGGCGAGGGATTCGAGCGAGTCGACCGACCCTGGTTGTCCATGCCGTGCCCGTTACTGATGTTGGGTCGGAGAGGGATGTTCTTGGCCGTTCCGGGCCGCGGATTGGATTCGTTGTCAGTGGGGCGCTGGGAAACGCCGTTACCCGAAATCGCGTCAAGCGCCGGTTGCGGCATCTCGCCGCCACTCATGTTGCAGACACCCCGACTGGGCTGGACCTGGTGGTACGGGCACTGCCGCGGGCCGCGACGACTCCCGCCGAGGTGTCTGAAGATCTGGGATCCGCCTGGCATGAGGTGGTGTCTCGGCTGAGCACTCGCCGGCCGGACCAGCATGGCGGTGCCCGATGAAGTATGTGTTGATTGGCCTGCTCAAGCTGTATCGGTTGTTGATCAGCCCGCTCTATGGGAATGTGTGCCGCTATTACCCGAGCTGTTCGGCGTACGCGCTCCGGGCTGTCGAGGTACACGGAGCCGTACGTGGCAGTTGGTTGGCGGCTCGACGACTGCTGCGCTGTCACCCGTGGGCCCGGGGTGGGTATGACCCCGTACCGGGAACCCCTGAATTCGATGAAGAGATGCGTGACCAAGCGCTGCGCGCAGCAAGAATGGCTGAGGGTGCTGAGCTGGCACCACAACGAGGTGTGAGTTGATGGAAATATTGACGCTGATTCCGCTGTCGATCTGGGATCCTTTCATCGCGTTCGGCAGCGCGATCATGCAGCCGCTCTACTGGGTGGTCTCGGGCATTCTCGTGCTGGCCCACGGCCTCTTCGCGCCGATATTCGGCCCCGACAGCGGCTGGACCTGGGTGCTGTCCATCATGTTCCTCACCGTGGTCATCCGAGTCGCCTTGATCCCGCTGTTCGTCAAGCAGATCAAGTCCTCGCGCAACATGCAGCTGCTGCAGCCGAAGGTGCGTGAGCTCCAGAAGAAACATGGTCATGACCGGGAGAAGCTCGGTCAGGAGACCATGAAGCTGTACCGGGAGAACAACGCCAATCCCCTGTCGTCCTGCCTGCCACTGCTGCTGCAGATTCCCATCTTCCTGGCGCTGTTCCGAGTGCTCGATGGTGCCGCCCGGGGCATTCCCCGCGGCCATTGGCTCGAGGTCAACCCAGACCTGCTGGCCTCGCTCAACCAGGCAACGATCTTTGGCGCTGGTATCTCCGACACCTTCTTGAAGGTTGGCTTCGCCAACGGCATCACCAGTGTGCACATCGTCACGTTGGTGCTGATCATTGCGATGACGGTCACCTTGTTCATCACCCAGCTGCAGCTGATGCGAAAGAACATGCCGCCCGAGGCGCTGACCGGACCGTTCGCGCAGCAGCAGAAGATCATGCTCTACGTCTTCCCACTGGTTTTCGCAATCGGCGGCATCAACTTCCCCGTCGGCGTCCTGATCTACTGGTTCACCTCGAACCTGTGGACGATGGGACAACAGTTCTACGTGATCCGCCGCAACCCTGCCCCTGGTACGCCGGCGTACGACGCCTGGGAGGAGCGCCGCAAGTCAAAGGGCAAGGCCGATGTGGCTTTGGCGGCCGTCGCCGATCCCGAGCCGGCACCAGAAGCGGCGACTCCCAACCCATCCAAGGTGGCCAGGCAGCAGCCACGAAAACAACCACGATCCCAACGCAAACGCTGAACTGCATACAGTACGGAGGGCATTAGGTGGCGGACGAGCCGCAAACGGAAACCGAAGTAGCTGACGAGGCGAATCAGGCAGAGTCGCACCCGATTGAGCCCGAGTCGAGTGAGAGGGCCGAGAACCCGCTCGAGCTCGAGGCCGAAGTCGCCGCTGACTACCTCGAAGAGTTGCTCGACATAGCCGACCTGGACGGCGATATCGATACCTATATCGAGGGCGAGCGCGCCCACGTGTCGATCATCAGCGAGTCCACCGTGCTGGTCGGTAGTGGCGGCACGGTGCTCGACGCGCTGCAGGAGCTCACTCGGCTGGCGGTGATGACCGAGACCGGGGAGCGCAGCCGGCTGATGCTGGATGTGGCCGGGTATCGCGAGCGGCGGCGTAAGGAGTTGATGGCGCTCGCCGAAAACGCCGTGGGTGAGGCCAAACAATCCCGGGAGCCGGTGCCGCTGGCACCGATGAATCCGTTCGAGCGCAAGGTGGTTCACGATGCCGTTGCAGCGGCCGGTCTGAGGAGTGAATCCGAAGGCGAGGAGCCGGACCGCCACGTGATCGTAATGCCCCTTTGATTTGGTGATTGCTCGCGCATCGCGCTGATAGTCCCCTGTCTTCCTCACTCGCTTGCAGGCAATGCGGGTGTCTTCGGTCGCGAGGCAACTCTCAGGCGCGTTGCCTACGCGCTCGCTCGTCCAGACAGGGGTTGCGCGATTTGCCGACGCTCGCAATCAGATTTTGATGCTTGCTGTGCCTATGCGGCCCGGCGCAATTCCATTGACATCACTACGTAGGGACCGGCTGAGATTTCCTCGGTTGCTACCTCGGGCGGGATCACGTTGTCCATCCGCAGCAGCAAGACGTCGCTCTTGGTGGCATCGAGAACAATCTGCCAGCGCCAGCCATCGCCGTACTCGAGTCCCACGCTGACCACACCGCTCTCGTCCACGGTGCCTTCACAGACTTTGGCCTCGGGGTGTTGATGCCAGGAGTCGGCCCACAGAGCCACGACCGCATCATCACCAGCGGTGCTGAAAGCCAGCAGTCCGTCTTGAGCACCGTCCTCGGGGTGAGTCCAGGTGTAGCCGAGCGTTCCCAAGCACCCGCCAGCTGCCACTGACAGAGTGGCCGCGGCGGGAGACTCGCTGAATGGGTCCGCTGGCATCATCCTGAAGCCATTGCTGCCCTGCCACGACCCAGAGGCCTGATCGACAACCGCTCCAATCGACATACGTGCTCCTCTGGGCTTGCCGGCAGTCGTTCGGAAGGCTGATGTTAGTCGCTGAATGGAGACTTTTCTGATGGTGGAGAATGCCGCCATGGCCGAACTGGAGCAACGCCGCATCCTGAAAACCGCAATTCCGGGGCCACGCTCGCTGGAACTGATGGCACGCAAGGCCGGTGCGGTGGCGAGAGGTATTGGGACGACTATGCCGGTCTTCGCTGTGGAAGCTGGCGGCGGTGTAGTGGTTGATGTCGACGGCAATAGCTTGATCGACTTCGGCTCCGGGATTGCCGTCACCACGATCGGCAACAGCGCGCCCCGCGTGGTGGCCGCCGTCCGGGATCAGGTGGAGTTGTTCACCCACACCTGCTTCATGATCACTCCGTACGAGGGCTACGTGGCGGTTGCCGAGCAGCTCAACGAGCTCACCCCTGGCGACCATGAGAAACGCAGCGTGCTGTTCAACTCCGGCGCGGAAGCGGTCGAAAACACGGTCAAGATCGCTCGCGCCTACACCAAGAAGCAGGCCGTTGTGGCGTTTGATCACGCCTACCACGGCCGGACCAATCTCGCGATGGCTCTGACCGCAAAGAACATGCCGTACAAACACGGTTTCGGGCCGTTCGCGCCAGAGGTTTACCGCGCACCGATGTCCTACCCGTATCGCGACGACAAGCTGATGGACGGTGAAGTCGCCGCCCACCGCGCGACGGACCTGATCGACAAGCAGGTCGGCGCGGGCAATCTGGCTGCGGTGATCATCGAACCGATCCAGGGTGAAGGCGGGTTCGTCGTTCCGGCCGATGGGTTCCTCCCAGCATTGGCTGACTGGTGCCGGGCCAACGAGGTCGTGTTCATCGCCGATGAGATTCAGACCGGCTTCGCTCGTACCGGAGCCATGTTTGCCTGCGAGTTGTTCGACGTTGTCCCCGATCTGATCGCCACAGCCAAGGGCATTGCCGGCGGATTGCCGCTTGCCGCAGTCACCGGGCGTGCCGAGATCATGAACGCGGCTCATGTAGGTGGGCTAGGCGGGACGTACGGCGGCAATCCGGTCGCGTGTGCTGCGGCGCTCGCGGCGATGGAAACCATCAAGGCCGAGAACCTGGTTGCCCGCGCCGCTGAGATCGAGCGGATCATGCTCGGCCGGCTGCATCGCATCCAGGCCGAAGACAACCGCATTGGTGATGTTCGCGGTCGCGGCGCGATGATCGCTGTTGAGCTGGTGCACCAGGACAGCACTGATCCGGACCCAGGCTTCACCACTGCAGCTGCTACCGCGGCTCGCGAGAAGGGGGTCATCGTGCTGACCTGCGGCACGTACGGGAATGTGCTGCGGTTTCTGCCACCGCTGACCATCAGCGATGAGTTGTTGAACGAAGGCCTCGATGTGCTCGCCGAAGTCTTCTCAACGAAGGCCTCGATGTGCTCGCCGAAGTCTTCTCAACAACATGATCCGAGTTGTCAGCGTCGGTGAGTGTTATGGCGACCATCCACGCTGACAAGTCGGAAGGAGGGGCCGTCATTCATGCTGAAACTTCACCACTGACCAGTGGACGCCGCACAGGAGGTGTACGGCTCTCAATATCCGCTGGTAAGTAGATATGTCGACATTCTGACGACAACGGCGGTTGAGTGGGGTCTGATGGGGCCTCGCGAGGCTGCCAGAGTGTGGGATCGCCACATTCTCAACTGCGCGGCACTGAGTGAGCTAATCCCCGTCGCCAGCTCGGTGGTCGATGTTGGCAGCGGAGCGGGTCTGCCTGGCATTCCCCTGGCATTGCTGCGGCCCGACCTCCAGGTCACACTCATGGAGCCGCTGCTGCGGCGTAGCATCTTTCTGACCGAAACCATCAAGAAGCTTGCGCTCGTGGACCGAGTCCAGGTCGTTCGAGCACGCGCCGAAGATCACCACCAGTCCTACGACGTCGTGCTCGCTCGAGCCGTCGCTCCCCTCGACCGCCTGATCGGCTGGTGTAATCCGCTGCGCGCCACCGGCGGCATCATCCTCGCGCTCAAGGGCGAGTCCGCAGCAGACGAAGTCGCCGCCGCCAAGCGACAACTGGAATCCGCTCGACTACGCGCGGAGGTGCTCACAGTTCGGGCTCATCCCGACGCGGAGGCCGCTACAGTGGTCCGGCTCACCGCCCGCCCTTGAACGGCGCGGCCGTGGTGGTTGCCTTCCGGACGGCCGTAACAACGTTGTGGCCGGCCCAGCGGCACGTTTGGGCTGAGTCATAGCGGATGTTTCAGGCATCTTAAGTTGTTACAGCCGTCCCGGAAGGCAACCACCGCTCGTCTGTCACGCCGGCGTGACATCCCTCCCGATCGTTTTGCCCGCAAGCGGCTTCTCCACCGCCTCCCTATCCCTACGGCCAATTGGGCGCGGCGGCCTGCGCGGCGTCTTCTTGCTTGTTACCTTGTGGCCGAAGGGTGAGGAAGGGGTTCGATGCTCGCACCGCCGGTCGCTGAGAACCGGGTGACGCCCACTCTCGGATGGCCTCGGAATGCCGAGGTCGATCCGCGTATTGGTTGGCCGACCGTTCCACGTGAAACGCTCGATTGGCCCAAAGCGTCGTCCGCAGGCGTGGTTCCGGCCAGCCCCTCTGACACGGCTGCCACAGCGCCCACGATCGAGATACCGCCAGGTCCTCGCCGTGCCCGCTTCGACGAGGACGAGTTCGGCTCACCTCCGGTCGAAGAAGACCCTCCGGCAGACCTATTGACCGCGGAACGTGTGACAACCGCCTCCTTGCTAGCCCCGCCACTCCCCCGCATCTTCGTCGTCGCGAACCAGAAAGGCGGCGTCGGAAAGACCACCACCAGCGTCAACCTGGCAGCCGCCCTCGCGCTGGGCGGGTTGTCGGTACTGCTCGTGGACCTCGATCCCCAAGGCAACGCCACAACTGCGCTCGGGGTGGACCATCCGCCGGGCACACCCGGCACGTACGAGGTGCTGATGGCCGGTGCCGCTCTCTCCGATCACGTCGTCGACTCCCCCGAGGCGCCCAACCTGAAGGTCCTGCCTGCCACGATCGACCTCGCTGGTGCCGAAATCGAGCTGGTCTCCATCGTCGCCCGCGAGAACCGGCTCAAGCGGGCGTTGCGCGCTTATCTGCAGGACCATCACGCCGACTATGTGTTTCTGGACTGCCCACCTTCGCTCGGCCTCTTGACACTCAATGCGCTTGTGGCCGCGAACGAGATCCTGGTGCCGATCCAGTGCGAGTACTACGCCCTCGAGGGTGTCACCCAGCTGATGCGCACGATCGATCTGGTCAAGGGCGAGCTCAACGACGAGCTCCAGCTGAGCATCGTCCTGCTCACCATGTTCGATGCGCGTACCAAGCTGGCCGCCCAGGTCGCCGACGAGGTTCGGCGGCACTTCCCTGCCGCGACGCTCCCAACGGTCATCCCGCGTTCGGTGCGCATCTCGGAGGCGCCCAGCTACGGCCAGACCGTTCTGACGTATCAGCCCAGCTCGGCAGGCGCCATTTCTTACCTTGAAGCCGCACAAGAGATCGCCCGTCGGGGCGTTGAGGAGATCGCATGAACATTCGTACGGAGCGCCGCGGGCTTGGCCGGGGTCTGGGTGAGCTGTTCCAGCGGACCGAGCCGCAGCCAACGTCCGTGCCAGGCAACGGCCCGTCGGAGCCGGCGCCGATGGCACCGGTCCCCGACGGTTCCTATTTTGCCGACCTGCCGCTGGACTCAATCTCTCCTAACCCTCGGCAACCCAGGACTGCCTTCGATGAGGAGGCGATGAACGAGCTGGTGGAGTCTATCCGCGAAGTCGGAATGTTGCAGCCGATCGTGGTCCGGCCAATGGGCGGCGCGAGGTTTGAACTCGTCATGGGCGAACGTCGCTGGCGAGCCGCGCAGCAGGCCGATGTTGAGACGATCCCGGCAATCGTCCGCGAAACCGCGGATCACGAATTACTTCGCGACGCCCTGCTGGAGAACTTGCATCGCGCTGACCTGAACCCACTCGAAGAGGCCGCCGCGTACCAGCAGATGCTCGAGGACTTCGGCTGCACTCAGGAGGAGCTCGCGAGTCGGATCAAACGCTCCCGGCCGCAGATTTCCAACACGATCCGACTGCTCCGGTTGCCGCCAACTGTGCAACGGCGCATCGCCGCCGGTGTGATCAGTGCTGGGCACGCCAGGGCTTTGTTGGCTGTCGAGGATTCGGCCAGCCAGGAGCGCCTCGCCGAGCGGGTGGTTGCGGAGGGATTGTCAGTGCGGGCGGTGGAGGAGCTCGTGACCGTCGGGGAGCCCGCCGATCGGCCACGCCGGCAGCGACATCCGAGGATCGTCGCACCGAAGGTCAAAGATCTGGCCGATCGGCTCTCTGATCACTTCGATACCCGAGTTCGCGTCGAGCTGGGACGGACCAAAGGCAAGGTCGTCATCGAGTTCGCCACTATTGATGACCTGGAGCGCATTGTTGCCCTCATCGAGCCACAACCCCCGGATACCACCGAGGAATATCGACAAATCGATATTCAGCAGGAGGGGACTCAGGAAGAAGCGCGGGCTGGTTCAGTGGCTTCGGTTTGAGCGAGTTTGGCTCTGATGTCTTTGGTGGCTGAGCGCTCGGCGGCAAAGGACTGAAAAGGCACCGTCCCAGCCA
>JAJTCL010000287.1 GCA_021323255.1 Propionibacteriaceae bacterium
TGGGTCGAGCTTCCTTGCCTGCTCCTCTTCCTCGCCCTCGTCGGACTCCTCTTCCTGCGTCTCCTCCTAGGCCCTCGGCTCCTCGGCCTTCGGCTCCTCGGCCTTGCCCTTCTTCCTCCCGGTCAACTTCCCGATCGCGCCCTTGACGCCGCCTCCGGCCTTCTTGGTCGTGTCGCTCACCGTCTCGGCGGTGCCCTTGATCGTCTCGGCGGTGCCTTCGACGGTGGTCCCGCCGACTTCGCTGAGCGCCCGCGTGCGAGCGGTCAGCCCGTTGGATATGGCGGTGACCCGGCCGAGCGCGGCCTGCGTGGCGACCTTCTGCGCGGCCTCCATCAGCGGGCCGCGAATCTGCGCCATGATCTGCGCGACCTGCTCGGACTGCGCCACCTGGGTGAGGCCCTTCCGGGCCATGGCCATCGCCTGCTGGCCAGCCTGGTTGCCGCCGAGCCACGACGCCAGGCCGAGCGCGGCGCCACCCTTCTTCGTCCGGCCCAGTACGTAGCCCCCGACCGCGGCTGCCGCCAGTTTGGCGTTGGTGGACTTGCCCCCCGCCGCCTGGCTGGGGTTCTGTTCTTCGGTCATCGCTTCTCCTTTTGTATGTCTCGTTACGGTGCTAGATGCTGAAACCGCAGACAGTCCAGGCTGTCCGATGTCAATTGGTGCCACTCCAGAGGTCGCGGATCTGCGTCATTTTCTTCTGCCGGGCTTCTTCGCCTTCGGCGAGGTCTTTGTCATCTCTTTCCGACTGCTGAAAAGCATCTTCAGCTTGCTCATTAGGCCGGTCTTCGCTGGCGGCGCCGGTTGTCTCTTAGTCCTGAACAACGTCTTCACCTTGTTCATCAGGCCGGTCTTCGTTGGCGGCGCCGGTTGTCTCTTGGTTCTGAACAACGTCTTCACCTTGCTCATCGGGCCGGTCTTCGCTGACGGCGCCGGTTGTCTCCTGGTCCTGAACAACGTCGATTTCCTCTTCCGTTGGTTGGTTGCGGGCGCGCCCGATCTGCCTGTAAGTCCGTACTGATGAGACATTCATCTCACCCATGTCCCGCAACCTGACGATTACCATCGTCGTCCTCGTGTCGCGCACAGGCGTACTCGGGGTGCCGTGCGGGGCCCTGCCGCCGAGAAGGCGGCTAGAGCCTCGCGGCTAAGGTTCACACAAACACCTTCCGGCACGCGCTCACCACTGGTCGACCCAAATCAACAGCCCGACGAGATACGCCCGGGCAAAACGAGCGTTCTGATCTGCGGTTCATACTGTTCCTTCCTCAAGAGGAGTCAGGGCAGCCGGCCCTCGCTGCTGGACAACACCTAACCGAAACCACCCTGAGGTCAGGGACAACCATGAGCTTAGCTAGTGATGCGGCGCTCCAAGAGGGGCGCGGTTCAAGCGCCTACTAGATGCGCCAGCAGTACGACGCTGGTCGCAACCTGATGAGCCTGCTGCTCCACCTCGCCGAGAACGCCGGCCGGACCACGGCAGATGCACTCGTTCTAGTCGAACGACTCACTGCACTCGCTCATGGCTACGCCTGGCTGTTCCGCGACCGCTCTACGCCCGCCGGCACACCGCAGCCGACGACATTTCCGGCGTCGCCACCGACGCCGCCCGCGCCCTGATCGGCTCAGCACCTGGCAATGAGCGCGTAGGCATCTTCACGACGGGACCCTTTGAGAAGCCTAGACTCGGCGAACGGCAGCCATGATCACGCGGGCGATGACGACGCGCGGCAAAGCCCGAGCGCACAGGCGGCAAGGCGCAGCCCGACCAACGGCCAAACGGCCAATCGCCTCAGGGGTCAAACTGCGCAAGAAGCTTGACGCGAGACAGGTTCGGTGGCGCGAAGCCCGTGGCCACGACGCGATGGCTGGCACCTTGCTCGGCGCTCACCTTGACCGGCCGTACGGGCGGACGGGTCGATTGCCCACCGGCCTTGCGCCAGAGAGGTACACATCCGGTACACGAAACTGCAACCACCAACGAAGCCCGTCACTTCCAAACAGCCATATCGCCTGGTGAGACGGCCAATTTGCAGATCTGGGCCTACCGACCATCACCATGAAACGCGACGATTTCGACCCGATCAAGGCCAGATTGCTGCGGACGGTCACCACAGAAACCTAGACCATCTGTCGCAGATCAACTGGCGTGAAACGTCGCACATCAGCTGTCCCTAGACACGAGGCCTGGCGCGGACTCGTCGGTGCCGACGAACTGCCGATCGGGAAGATGTGTAGGGAGGCAGCGCAGATCGTTTCGAGGGCGTGGACACGAGCATCCAGTGGAGCAAGTGACGCCAGGGGCCCAAGCTCGCCAACTTTGGGAGGAGAGTGATCGGGTGTTCACCTCGAACACCGGCCGGGCCCCTGAAGCCGAATTCGGATCACGTCCGGTGGAAGGCCCCTGCTCAAGGAGGCTGCCGGATGGGATGCCGGCTACACGATGCCCGGCACAGGCCGCGACCGTGCTTCTCGTCCTTGGTGTGCCACAGGCACCGTGATGGGGATCATGGGCCTGATCAAGCACGGCGATGGCCGCTCGGTATTAGCAGTGGACATCTTCGGACTCTGCTCGACTGTTGCCTTCGCTTCCGTGCCGCTGCATTGCTTTCGCTCGGGGCCTATGCCGCAGTACCCACTTGGCGGGGTTGTGGATCGAGAAGTCGTTGGGTAGCGACAATTTGATGACCTGTTTCCAAGCTGAGCCCACCTGGCGGGGAAGTGACCCGGATGTGTACGACAGGCCGTATCGGCTGCAGATCTCCTGGACCCTCGGGGCGATTTCGGCGTACCGGTTGCTGGGTAGGTCCGGGAAGAGGTGGTGCTCGATCTGATGGGAGAGGTTGCCGGTCATGATGTGCATGGCCTTGTTGCCTGTGATGTTGGCTGAGCCGATCATCTGGCGGAGGTACCACTCCCCGCGCGTCTCCCCGTCAATGGAGGCTTTGGCGAATGTCTCGACGCCTTCTGGGAAGTGACCGCACATGATGACCGAGTGCGCCCACAGGTTGCGGACGAGGTTCGCGGTGGCGTTCGCAGCCATAGTGTGGAAGAAGGACGGCCCGGACAGCAGTGGATGAACGAGGTAGTCCTTGCGCATCTGCCGCCCGATTTTGCGGAGCACCGACCTGCCGTCGCGGCGGAACTGCTCCTTGTTACCACGGCTTTTGAGTTGCTTGCCGAGCTGGAGGTCGTAGGCGGCGATGGCATATTGAAAGAAGCAGGCGGTGATGAAGTTCCAGAGGGGTTGGCCCAGGCACATCGGTGCCCACCGCTGGTCCTCGTCGACCCGCATGATGCCGTAGCCCAGGTCGTTGTCGCGGCCGAGCACGTTGGTGTAGGTGTGGTGCAGCTCGTTGTGTGAGCGCTTCCACAGGTCGGCCGGCGATGCGTGGTCCCACTCCCAGGCTGCTGAGTGGATCTTGGGATCGCGCATCCAGTCCCACTGGCCATGCAGGACGTTGTGACCGATCTCCATGTTCTCGAGGATCTTCGCCACGGCGAGCCCCGCCGTGCCCACCAGCCAGGCGGGCGGGAAGAGGGAGAAGAGGAGAACAGCGCGGCTGCCCAACTCGAGCTTGCGCTGCACGTCGATGAGCTTGCGTATGTATGCGGCGTCCTCGGTGCCGCGGGAGCCCAAGACCTCCTGGCGCAGAGCGTCGAGCTCGCGCGCCAACGCCTCCACGTCCGCGGCCGAGAGGTGTGCAGTCGGGTCCGGCTTGCCGGACGGCTTCGGTACATGCCGGCGTTCCGTCGTGACGACGTTGAGGCGGTTGTTCGGACGCCTGGCCTCGGGAGCCGTGATCGTCGTAGGAGTCGAGTCAGTCATGGTTTCGGTGCTGATCGCAGGGTCATGTTGCTTCTCAAAGGTCGATCTCGCAGCTGCCGGCAACCGCCGACACGCAGGTTTGGATATGGATGGAGTCGCCTTCGGCGGCGATCGTCAGCTGCCCGTCACGCAGGTCGCGTACCACCCCCTGCTTGAGGGGAACGACACACCCGAAGCAGATCCCCATCCGGCAGCCGGAAGGCATCAAGACGCCGGCGTGCTCACCGACATCCAGGATGGGGGTGGCACCGTCGGCTTCGACTACGGCTCCTTGGCGAGCGAACGTGACGGTACCGCCTTCCCCCTCCGTGATCAGAGTCGAACGGAATCGTTCGGTGTGGAGCCGCTCGGCAAGGCCTGCCTCAGCCCAATGCGACTCCATCGCGTCAAGCAGCCCG
>JAJTCL010000288.1 GCA_021323255.1 Propionibacteriaceae bacterium
CAACAGGATCCTTAACAGTCCCTATCTTCCAAGCAGGCAAGGGCATCCGTGCGTTACGCCACGCTCACCACACCGTCAAGATCGGTGGATCGAGGCTTAATGTTTCTCAAATATCACCTGTAAACGCTCGCTCGATTGCCGGACCATTTCTTGTACGCTTTTGTCCTGGCTCTCTGCGTCTTGCGGCCGGCGTTTCAGGCTATAGCCGTCTGCTGAGACATCACGTAGCGTCCTGACGATAATCCCCGAACCTGAGGGAAGTCATCTCCGGGGATCTCCTCCGGATAGCGGGCGAGAGCCTCATTGAACTCTTTCAAAGCGGCCTCCGCATCCAGCATTGACAGCACGCGACGGGTGGTTGCAACCTCAGGTTGGATCACGCCGGCGAACTCGGCCCGTAATTCTTCCCGCTCGGACCTCGACTTCCGCAGAACGGAGTCGGCCTTCGTCGCTTCTCTCGCGTAAAGATCCAATAGCAGATGAACGTACGCGCCGTTTGGAGGTGGATTGGGCTCGAGGACATCGAGGACCGCGCTGAGCCACTCGATAAGGCGTTTGCCTGCTACTCCCAGTTCCTCCCAAGCCGATTGTCTGATTTGTTCACACAAGTAATATGCACGCTCGAAGGCCGCGCGGCTGGATGTCATCGCAGGCGATTGACGAATTGGCCCGTAGCGCGGCTCCAGTTCGGCAGTCCGACTCTCTGCCAACATACATCGACACCTCGGTGGCGTTCCCTGGCGGACCTTGAGTATCGGTCTTGGTCTTCGCCGGCCCGCAACCCGTGACCAAGCTGGCCGAGCTGGAGCAAGTGTCAGCGCCGGCGATCACCAAGGTGGTCAATGCACTGGAGTCCGCTGGACTGGCGCAGCGGGAGCGCTCAGACGCCGACCGGCGTGTGGTATTCGTGTCGTCCACTCCGGCCGGAAAGCGTCTACTGGAGCGGGGTCGGGCAGCCAGGGTGCGAGCGATCGCCGCATTGCTTGCTGACGCTACCGAAGCGCAGCTGGAGACTTTGCGCGCGGCTTCCGATGTTATTGCGGCCCGGCTCACGCTGGGCCGCTCGTGATTGCCTGTTCCACGAAGATCTGCGCGAGGGCGTTAGCCTCCGGGGTATGAGCGAGGTGTCTCCCCGGGTGATCGACGACGGTTGGGGCTTCATCGAGATCGAGGGACTCGGCCGGTTCCGCGACGCCAAGCTGTGGCCGGGCGGCGGCCGAGCGTGGGACTGGCGCGAAACCGGCACCGATCACCGACCAGGCATTCTCAGCGCCGACGTGACTGAGCTGCTGGACCACGAGCCCGATCTGGTGATACTCAGCCGCGGCCGCGACGGCCGACTTGAAGTTTCGACAGAAACGCTGTCGCTGCTCGAAACACGTGAAGTGCCGGTCGTACGCGAGAAGACCGACGCCGCGCTGACGACGTACAACCGCCTGGCTGCGGAAGGTCGCCGAGTCGCAGGCCTCTTTCACACGACCTGCTGACTACATCAAGACCCGCCTGCCCGCGCGGCTGAACAGCCGTGGTCGCTGTTCGCCGGACTCCGTCTCGGGCGCGTGACGCGTGTCGGTGCATACTGGTGTCCCCTTCGACCAGGGGCACGTTTGCCGCCACTATAGAGTCCGCCTCAGGTGCACTGATACGGAGGGATGAGGTGGAGGTCGCGGTACTCGGCGCGGGCAACGGCGGTTGTGCGGTGGCCTTCGATTGGGCGCAGCACGGGCACAATGTGAGGCTCTTCGCAACGGCGGAGTACCCCGGCGAGGTGGCGGCGATCGCCGAGCGCGGCGAGATCGTCAGCACCGGTGAGCTCTCGGGGGCGGCGCCGATCTCCTACGCCGGACATGACGCCGGACGCACCGTATCTGGCGCAAATCTGATCATGGTGGTCGGGCCCGCCTACGCCACCGAAGGCTTTGCCCTGGCCGCGGCCCAGCACCTCACTCCCGAGCAGGCAATCGTGGTTTGTCCGACTTCCTGCCTGGGCAGCTTCGCCTTCCGGCGTGCGGCTGGGCTGTCACACGACGACGATCGGTACCTGGTCGGGGAAACAAGCACGCTGCCGTACGCGGTGCGGATGAGCGGACCGGCGACGATCCACGTTTTCGCGAAGCTGCGAGCCGGGTTGTGGGTAGCGGCCACGCCGCGCAGCGGGACCGACCGGCTCCGGACGATGCTCGGCGAGGTTTATCCCGGCATCGGCGCAGCGGGCAGTGTGTTGACCACGACGCTGCAGAACGGGAACCCCGTGATCCATCCCGCCGTCACCCTTAGCAACGCCGCGCTGATCGAGCGTACGGGCGGTGACTTCAACTTCTATGAAGACGGCATAACCCCGGCCGTTGGCCGGCTGATGCAGGCCGTCGACTCCGAGCGCATGGCGATCGCGGCTGCTCTCGGGAGACGATCGCGCCGGACCCCGCCATCGGAGTGATGCAGGGCTACATGATCGAGGAGAACTACGACACCGGATACTCCACGGCCCCCGGCTTCCGCGGCATCCGGGCCCAAAGCGAACTTGACAATCGCTACCTCACCGAGGACGTCGGCTACACCATGGTGCTGTTCACCGAGCTGGCTCGGACGGTTGGCGTACCCACCCCCACGATGGATGCGGTGATTCAGACCACCTCAGCGCTGCTTGGCCGGGACTTCCGTCGCGAGGCACCTCGCACGCTTGCCAGCATGGGCCTGAGTGATCTCGACGCCGCCGGTCTGGCCAAGCTGTAGCAACGAACGCTATTGCGCGGTGTACCCGCCGTCGAGGACGAGCATGGAGCCGGTCACCAAGCGGTGGCCCACGGCACCGAACTCGACAGAGTCAGGCCTCTCGGCCTCTTCGAGCTCTAGCAGTACCCGTTTCCGCTCCAACCCACCGCCATACCCGGTGAGGCTGCCATTCGCACCGATCACCCGATGACACGGAACGATGATCCCGATCGGATTGTGGCCGTTGGCCAAGCCGACGGCGCCGACATGCTCGTGGCCTCGCTGCTGGACGTTGTGGAAGACCAACAGCATGTCGGGGCCACGAGCCCCGAAGGGGCTACGACACGAGTTGCCCAACACCCCACTCAAGTTCGAAGAGCCGCGTAACCAAGCCGGGCTCCCCGGCAGGGTAGCCGCGACGGCATCACTGTCCGCCGACCCAGCTTGTGTACACGCCCGGGCGAGCCACGATCATTTACGGTGATGCGATGCCGAATATCTGCCCAGGGTCTCACCGTCCCGTTCGCCGGCTAAGAACTCGAAAGTCTTCACCGCGCGTTCCCCGACGCTGATCACCTTCGCATCCGGAAATCCCGGTCGGGTTGTTAGCGAGAGCTCGAAGGGCAGGGTGCACTCGCCGAGCAAGTGCAACGCGCCGAGGCTCATGCCCCAAGCCCGGTAGCCACGGCTGCTGCTCCTGGTGCGTCAAAGATCTTCGAGGAGCGCGGCGCCCCACGGATCTTGATCGATCTCCGCCAGGCACAGCGGGCCGTCTACCGGCGCAGTCACCGGGCAGAACCTCCGGGCCATGCCGATGTCGAGGATGACCATGCCGCTGGGCTCGATGGCGACTGGCGCATGATCAAGTCGCAGGGGCACGCTCATCCGTAACCTCAACCAGCCATCGAACTCTTCGCGCCGCCATATCCGACCGTCGTGACTGCGTTGGCCGAAGATCGTTGCAATGCCGCAGATCCAGCGGATCTGCTCCGTCACCGGCCGGCCCGCCCTCAGGAGGGCAATGCGCTCACGCGTGGTATGAGCCGCGCGGCCGTCGGCGGTCCGGTACGTCGCCGGCTTCGAGCAGTAGATGCAGACCTCGATGGCTTCGAGTGAACATTCACAGCACTCTCGGATGGAATCACACGATGACCGTCCCGTTCGCGCAGCAGCCTCGTGCGCTCAGATCGACGACGCGAATCGGCCCGACCGGCAAGCTGACGCCAGCGCGTCGATGCTCCGCCGCGCGCGTCTGCGCACTATCCCGGGCGACAGTCCGAATTCCGCCGCCGTCTCCGCCAACGCTGACGCTGACATCAGTTCCTGTCCGCTGCGACAGACTGTTCGGACGCCCAACCGATCCGTCTGCTCCACCAATGAAGAGAGCAGGAGGCGATCGCTAGATCCGATCAAACCGACCTGCTCGCCCCAGGACAGTACGTCGCTCAGTTCCTCGTTAGGCGAAACCTGCTCGTGCAGCTGCTGCTCCGGCAACCGGTCGGTCGGCACGG
>JAJTCL010000289.1 GCA_021323255.1 Propionibacteriaceae bacterium
TGGGAGTCCTGGAACGTTCCCCGGATCCGATCCACGACAGCATCGGAGCTCAGCAAGAACAGGGCAGACGTACCCGGCGTGACTCGTTGCTTCACACTGTTGATGAACTCATCACTGATGCCGACGTCGCTCATGGAACCAGCCAGTGCGCCGATGCCAGCGCCGATGGCGGCTCCCAACAGCGGCACGAAGAAGATCAACCCGAAAAGCATGCCCCAGAAGGTGCCACCGAGAGCACCGGCTGCCGTCATATTGCTCAGCTGCCGGGTCTTTGGCTTGTTCTTTCCCGGCTCCCAGGAGACGACCGCAGCGTCCTCGACCTTGATCAATTCCTGGGCCTGGAGCGCCTGTAGCCTCTGGGCCGCCTGCTCGGCACCGTTGACGTCGTTGAAGGCCCATGCGGTAAGTGTCGCCATAGGGAGTCCATCCTCTCTGTTTGTGGAATCGCCAGCTGATCCGATGAGGGGCGATCCATCCGACAGCATTCTGGTCAATGCTGCGCGCCGCCTCACTCTTGGGGGGTGATTTCACCCCGCGGCCAGGCGTGCATTGCCGCGCCCACGGCCGCCAGGCGCTTGGCCCAGTGGCGATACCTTACTCGCGCGGAGGCCTCAGCCATGCTCCGGATTACTGAGGTATCCGCTGAGCCTGTCGAGGCGGCGGCGGGCGATCTTTGAGGTAATCACCGGCCCGAGGGCGAAGACGATCAAGCTGACGGCACAGGCGACTGCCGTACCGAGCCAGAGACCCGCCGGTCCCACGTCCCGCAGAGGTTGCGGATGAGCCACCAAGGTCCAGATGAGCAGGGTCGGCGCCAACAGCAAGACCGCAATCACCGGCACAACGAGGAAAGGTAAGAGGACGAGGATTCCCCACCGCAACACTGCTCCGCGCCAGTCGGAACGATGCCGCCAACGCCACAGCAGCCCTCGCGGGTGATAGGGGAGCCAGATGCCGATCCATGCCGCGACGCTCAACACGCCCAGCGGCAGGCTCAGCACAATGAGAGCGACTGCCACCGCGTGCATGTACTGCCCCCGCGCGATCCCGATCACCAAAGCAACCACGGCGCAAGGTGGGCCGACGAAGGTCCATAACGCAATGTGTTTGGCACGCAGCCACTGCCGCATAGCTGCCGGATCATGCAGCAGCGACAATGCCCGGTCAGGGTCGCGACCTAACACGTTGGTGGCTGGCGCGTCGGCGAGCATCCACATCTCCAGCACGTAAGCGAACGCCAGCGCGCCGTGCAACGCGAATAACCAGTTGAGCGCGGTGTCAGGCAACAGGAACCAGCAAATGGTCACCAGGCCCGCATTCACTGCTACGGCGACCAGGTCGTCTCGGCGGATGGTCAGCATGCGCTTGTATTCCGCCTTGATCGCGGATGACGTGCTCTGCCTCTCGACCTCGCTGGTCACGGCTAAGTTCTCAGGCCTGAAGACCCGTGGAATCTTCCTCCCCGTGCTCCACAACAAAGCCGAGGACCTCGGAGAGCGATGCGGTAGCCAGCGCGACGCAACTGTCGGCGGCACCGTAGTAGAGGCGCAGCTCATCTGATTCTGGCCGGTGAATCATTCCGCACGGAAAGACCACACCGGGGACGTCTCCCATGAGCTCGTAATCTTCCCTCGGACCAAGGATCCACTCCGCGCAGCGACGCCGGACCTTCGTCGGCTCCTCGAGATCAAGCAGCGCCAAGCCAGCCCGGTAAAGCGCACCGGCGGCCGTCTGACGCACCCCGTGATAGATCAACAGCCAACCTTCTGGAGTTTCAATAGGCGGCGGCCCGATACCGATCCTGGCCGAATCCCACCAGCCTCCTGGCCTGGCCGCCAGCACCGGCTCCGGTGGCGCCCAGCTGTGCAGATCTTTGGAGCGCGAAAGCCAGACATCAGCCCGATGCGTCAGCGCCGTGACCGGGCGGTGCAGCAGGACATACTCGCCGCGGATTTGGCGCGACAGCAGCCCGCCGTTCTTGTCCTCAGGAGCGCGCACCATGCCGAGACGCTGAACCGAGCGGAAATCCTGGGTTGTTGCCAGGGAGAGCCCCGGCCCGCCTGGCCCGAACGAGGTGAACGCGATCACCCAGCTTTCGAGGTCCTCGACCCAGGTAATCCGCGGGTCCTCCAAGCCCCAGGACTCGTGAGGTAGATCAGGATCTGGCGCGAGCAGTGGAACATCGTCAACCACCCAGTTTGAGACGCCGTTCCGCGATCGAGCGACCGTCAGGTGACTGATTCCTCGTCGATCCTCGACCCGGCACAAGAGCACGGTGCTGCCATCAACTTCTGCAGCGCCGGCATTCATCACCGCATTTGCGGCGTACGGCCAGCGCTCAGGGCTGAGCAGCGGGTTGCCTCGATAACGCTGAAACAGTTCGCCGCTGATCTCACCGGAGGAGCGCGCCATAGACAGCAAGGTAATCGTCGACCATGCGGTCTGCGCTGAAGCGCCGCTCCGCCACGCGGCGGATCTTGCCGCGATCCAAGGCGATCGCTGCATCGAGCGCTGCAACGGCTGAAGCAGTGTCCGAGACCAGAAATCCGGTCACGCCGTTGTCGATGATTTCCGGCATGGAGCCACGTTGGTAGGCGATCACCGGTGTCCCCGCCGCCATTGCCTCGACCACCGAAAGCCCGAACGGTTCGGCGAAGGCAATGGGATGCAGCAGTGCCGCCGCAGACGCAAGCAGGTCCGAACGTTGCTCTGGACCGACCGAGCCGAGATAGCAGATCTGGTCGTCATCAACAAGCGGTGCGACCCGCTCCTCAAAGTAGGTCCGATCCTGGATCGGGCCTGCGATCCTCAACCGCCGCCCGGCTCGGTTGGCGATCATGATCGCTTCCGCTGTCCCCTTGTCGGGATGTATACGCCCCAGGATGACCAGATCCTCACCACCGCTTGCCGAGAAGGCGAAGCGGCTCAAGTCGATGCCGTGGTAGACGGTCGCGCAATAGTCCAGCTCAGGGGCCCGATCAGCATCCGAAATCGACACGTACGCCGAGTCCGCCGCTTGATAGGCCGGAAGGATCCGGCGGTCTGAAAAGCCGTGAATGGTCGTCAGAAGGCGCGTACGGCAGAACTTCGAGAACACCAAGGGCAGCCAGTCCAGGTGGTTGTGAACCAGTTCATACTCTGCTGAGCGCGCCAACGCGTGAGCAACATGCAATCCTTCCCAGACCCGACCGTCGAGGCTGCCGTCCTCCTCATAACCCCAGGCCGAGACTCCATCGAGGACTGCGGCTGTGCAGGAATCCAGTGTCGCGAAGAGCGTCACATCGACCCCTCGCCGCACCAGTCCATCCGCTAGCAGGCCGGTTACCTGCTCCCACGGTCCGTAGTGCTTGGGCGGGGTACGCCAGGCGATCGGCCCTAGCAGCGCGATCCTCATTCAGTGGCTTTCATTCAGGTCGCGTGATGCAGCTCTGCAGTCCTGCATTCTCTAGCGCCAGTAACGCTTGCAGGTAGGCCAGGGTGGACTCAGCGCCTTCGTTGGGGTTCAAACCGGCTGGACCGAGGCCGTCGTGACAGCCGCCGCTGACGAAGTCGTAGACCGGGAGGCCTTGGGAGTTTCGCCCGAGGAACCATTCGAACGTCCGCACAGCACGATGGGCGTGCTCACCATCTCCGGTGTATTTCCACGCTTCGATGAGGGCCTCGGTCAGGGCCGCCGCGTCAATGGGCTGCTCATCGCCCTCCTCAGTAAGCGGATGAGCGGGATCGTCAGCACGTCGCCAGCGATTACCCACCAGGTGGATGGTGTCGCCCTCGATGGTGCACTGGTCCGCGTACCAATCCAGGGCTTCGAGCCCGCGCTGGCTGATCTCGTTCTTCCCCAGGCGCGCACCCGCCGCAATCATTGCTTGCGGCAGTCGGGCGTTGTCATAGGTCAGGGCGTTCTCGAACCACAGCCATCCCTCGCGACGATGCTCGTCGTACCACTTCGAGAGCCGATCGGCCAACGTGTCGAGCAGTCTCTGCAGCGATGCCGGGAGAGCGCTGAGATCGGGTCTGGTCAGGCCGACAATCGTGTACGCCATTTCTCGTGGGGTTGCCGCGCCTTCCAGGCAGGGCTGCATGTCGGCGAGTAGCCGCAGGCACGGCGCAGCCTCCTCACGCACCGGCTCGTCGGCTATCACTACTCCAAGCGCCCAGGCGGTCCGGCCGAGATGATCACCGGCGTGTAGCGCATCCTGCCAGCGACGTCGGTAGTCCATGACGCCCCAGGCATGGAAGAGGAAAGCCAGCGCCGATGCAAAGATGCGGCGATACGCCGGGTCGCTGTACCCGTGCTCCAGATGCACCACGGCGATCACCAGCCGCGCCACGTCATCGACGCAATAGCCGGTGGATCGGTTGGGAATGGTTCCATAGGCATGCTGAATGATGCCGACATCGTCGATGAGGTTGAGTAAATGGCCGGGCTGTATCTGCGGCGAACTTCTCATCATGGCCTCGTCAGCTGGAGCGCTCCCTAAGGTCGAGCGCCGCAGCAGCCAGCTCCGAGGAGTTTCCGGAGGGTACGAGCCTGCCGGCGCCGGAACTCAGCAGGTCTTCGGCGTAGAAGTAGGGAGTCGACACGACCGGACACCCGGCTGCCACCGCGAAGGTCAGCGCTCCTGAGACGATCTGGTCCCGGGAACGGTACGGCGTGAGGTAGAGGTCGGTACGGGCGAGCAGCATTGCGAGCTCATCGATTGACAAGAACCGGTCGATGAACCAGACATGATCGCA
>JAJTCL010000290.1 GCA_021323255.1 Propionibacteriaceae bacterium
CCGCTCTGGCCGTGGAGCTGGGACATGGTTCGGGTCGTAGATGTCGGGTTCGAGGTAAAGCGCGGTGACCATCGGCTCCGTCTCGCGAATATTGACCTCGGCTCGATTGATTGTCTCCGAGACTTCGGAGGCGCTGGCCTGTGGTCCCACCGCGATCTTGGCCGCGACCAATATCTCCTCCGGGCCGAGGTGCAGCGTCTTCATGTGGATAATCCGCTCGACGCCAGGTGTATTCGTCAGCGCTCCCTCGATCCGAGCGATAGCGTCACCGCTGGCAGCTTCACCTAGCAGCAGGCTCTTGGTCTCGATCGCTAATGCAATCGCCACCGCGACGAGCAGCAGACCAATCATGACCGTGCCGATCACGTCGAAGATGCCATTGTGGGTCAACAGCGTCATGCCGACCCCGAACAGCGCGAAGATCAAACCCAGCAGCGCGGCGAAGTCCTCCAGCAAGATCACCGGGAGCTCCGGTGCTTTGGCGGAGCGGATGTACCTGCTCCAGGATTGCTTGCCGCGCGTTTTGTTGGATTCCCTGATGGCAGTCCGGAACGAGAGGCTCTCGGCCACAATCGCGGCGATCAGGATTGCCACCGGAACCCACCACCACCGACTCTCCAGCAGCTCGTTCGGGTGGCCCTCTTGGATCTCATGCCATTTGTGATACGCCTCGTAGAGCGCGAACAGGCCGCCAACACTGAAGAGCACCACCGAGACGATGAAGGCGAAAAGATAGCGCTCCCTGCCGTATCCGAACGGGTGCGCCTCGGTGGCCTCCTTCTGGGAGCGCCGACCGCCGATCAGAAGCAACACCTGGTTGCCGGCGTCAGCGACCGAGTGAATTGCCTCGGCCAGGATGGAGGAGGCGCCAGTCAGTGCCCATGCGCCGAACTTCGTCAACGCGATGAACGTGTTGGCGAGTAGGGCCGCAACGACCGCCCTGGTTCCGCCTTCGGCACTCACAGGTGAAATCCTGCCAGACCAAGCCACATCCGGCTCGCCGGCCGCCTTTCAAATTGTGCCGTGGGTATCGAAATCGGCGCGGGTCACCGTTCCAGGCTGCGCCCGAGGCCGACAGCCAGGTAGACAGCTGCGAACATGCCGGTGTGCAGCAAGCTTGCATACCGCTCGACGTCAGAACCCGACCAGTGCGCGATCGTGCAGACGCGTACGTCGTTACGTTCGGCCGATGTGACAAGCCGCTGATGATCAGTACGGATCAAGCTCTCAGAGTTTCCATCATCGAGCAGCACCAGAGTCGGTCGTCGATCAACTGACATCTGATCCTCGAACGGGTCCGCAAAAGGGTCCCGCGGGGCGGTGGACTCCAAGATCGGCAACAGCGCGTCGGCATCGGCAGCGAGCGCGGCGCGACCGCTGGCAGCCCTGAGCGCCTCGGCAATCCGGCGACTAGCTCTTGCTGCGAGCACCGAGCCGCCCCAAACGAGCGGCTGAGCGTCCGCCAGACCCATAGCGAGATCCTTTGCCGGATTCTCTGAAACATCTGCGAATGGCGAACACTCCTCCGCCACCTTGTCCATGGCGTCGGCCACCAGTTGCGGATGGACCTCTGGTCCGAGCTGCATGGCATGCAAACCGTCCAGAACCACGATGGCTGCGGCCAGCGGATCGGCAGTTGCGGTAGGCAGCACGATGCTGGATCGGGAGGCCGCGTGCTCGGCGATCGTCGAGGGTCGGGGGCACGCGATCAATAGCTGGGAACCACGGCGTACCGACTCGTGGACGGTGGCTATCAGGCCCGCCGGCGCACTCTCACTCGCCATCACGACTACGAGGTCCAGGGCACCCACCCAGCCGGGGAGTCCGTGGGTCGGCCAAGCCACAAACGGTACCGGGCAGACTGGCTCCAGCATCGCCCGGATGAAGCGCGCCTCGGTCCCCGCGGCGATCACCGCCCTCGGGCGCGGCAGACCCTGCAGCAGACTGATCGGCTCCGCTGAGTCGGCGGCCTCTCGTCGCACGCGGGCTCCGGCTTCAGCCAGTCGGCGCAGGATCGAATCCGACCCGGCCAGCGACTTCTGATCGTCCAGCCAGGCGTCGTTGAAGACCGACATCACCGACCGGGCGAGATTTCCGGACGATCGGTGCGAGAGTGGGGACGGCGAGCCTCGTCGATGAGTAGCACCGGAATCTGATGCCGTACCGGATAGGCCAAGCCACAGTCGGCCGCAAGGCAGACCAGCTCGTCCCGGTCATGATCAACAGCAAGTGCTCCATGACAGTTGGGGCAGGCCAAGATTTCCAGCAGCTCCGGTGCCAGATCGACTGCCACGCTCATTCCTCCTCGACTCGACTCCGCTAGGCGCGGATCAAACCTAACGTCTCCTCACGCAAAGCTTCCATTGTCTCCCGGCTGGCGGCTTCCACGTTGAGCCTGAGCAGCGGCTCGGTGTTGCTAGGTCGTACATTCACCCACCAGTCCGGGCCGGAGACCGTCAGTCCGTCGAGTCGATCTTGCTCGCCGCGGTCGGCGAAGGCAGCCGCCACACGATCCATGATCATCTGCTGGTCGCTGACAAGGGTGTTGATCTCTCCGGAGGCGGCGTAGCGCTCAAAGCGAGCCACCAGCTCCGACAGCGGCCGGTCCGAATGGCCCGCCGCCGCCAGCACGTGCAGGGCCGCGAGCATGCCTGTGTCAGCTCCCCAGAAGTCGCGGAAGTAGTAGTGCGCAGAGTGCTCACCGCCGAAGATGGCGTTGTGCTCGGCCATGGCGGCTTTCACGAAAGTGTGACCCACTCTGCTGACCACGATCTTGCCACCTTCGGCTGAGACGACTTCCGACACTGTCCGTGAGGTGATCTTGTTACAAACGATGGTGGCGCCTGGCTCGTGGGCCAGCTCCTGGCTGGCGATCATCGCGGTGATAGCGGATGGACTGACCACTTCGCCGCGTTCATCGATGATGAAGCAGCGATCCGCGTCGCCGTCGAAAACCAAGGCAAGATCAGCTGCATGATGGCGGACGGCCTGCTGCGCGTCGAGGAGGTTCTCGGGCTCGAGCGGGTTCGGCGGGTGGTTGGGGAAGCTCCCGTCCAGGTCCAGAAACAGGCCGATCAACTCAAGATCATCACCGCCGAGTACGGCCGGCAAGGTGTATCCGGCCATCCCGTTGCCGGCGTCAGCCACCACCCGCAACCGCCGGATGCCGGTCAAATCGACAAGAGAGTGCAGGTAGTCGGCGTAGGCCGGCAGCAGGTCTTGCTCGGAACGCTGCCCTGGTGCGACGCCGGACAACGATTCCATCGCGCTGGCGCGATCGGCGATCTCGGCCAGCGCGGCCGAGGTGATCGGCTTCGCACCTGCCAGGCAGAGCTTGATGCCGTTGTAATCACTTGGATTGTGGCTCGCCGTGAACATCGCTCCGGGCAGGTCGAGCCAGCCTGAGGCGAACCACAACTGGTCGGTACTGGAAAGGCCGATGTCGATCACGTTGACACCGCGGCTCAGCACGCCATCAATGAAGGCAGCGGCCATGGGTGGGCTGCTGGTTCGCATGTCGCGGCCCACCACGAGTGCTCCGGCGCCAGTGCTGAGACTCAGCACTTCCACTACGGCAGCACCGATTGCGTGCGCGCCCGCAGCGTCCCACTCCGGGTCAGAGCCCTCAGTGACTCCCCGAATGTCGTTGGCTTTAAAGATCCCCCGTTTGATCATCGAGTGAGCATCCTAGTGCTGTCGGGCCTGAACGCTGTGATCGACGTCAGCTCGCTCCCGGATCGGCGAGCACAGTCAGATGCCCGCGACGCGCTAGCTCGATGAGACCACTGCGCTGCATCTGCGGCTCCCTGGTCGGTCCAGATGGGGGATCGTAGGACAGACCCACATCGCGTACCGCGTCGGCAAGAGCCAGCAGGTCATCACTGGTTGGTCTTGGCTGCTCGTCGACCGCCAGCCTGATCATTTCCCAACCGCGCGGTGCCGAGAGAGTCTGGGCGTGCTGCTGGCACAGGTCGTAGCAATGTGGTTCTGCCTGGCTGGCCAGCGGGCCGAGGACCGCTGTGGAGTCCCGGTAGGCATAGGTCAGAGTCGAGGTCGCCGGACGCTGGCAGCCTGCTCGTGAACAGCGGCGCGACCTCACTTGCCAGACGCTACTCCGGGCGCGGGTTCGATCGTGGGAAGCCGGATCGCGCGCCGCCGTGCTGAGGACGACTGGGGACACGTTCTTGGTCCCC
>JAJTCL010000291.1 GCA_021323255.1 Propionibacteriaceae bacterium
GGGGCGCATCGAATGAGCCGGTGCTTGGTTGTCGGTATGCGGTTCGCCATGGGATGTCCGGTGATGGATACCCGACCTGTGTCTTCGGAAACATCTGCCGCAGAATCACACCCCAGCCGCCACGTCGGAGTGGGCGCTGAGCGCAGGACAGCCGTCTCAGGTCGCCGGCGAGTGTATTTTGCGGTATTCCTTCAGCGTCCTGACTGTTGGCGCCTATTCCTCGCGGAGGACAGATGCGGCGATTCTCCCGACGCGCTCCGGATCGACAATTGCATCGATCTCAACGATCTTGCCGTGAGCAACGGTGAAGCCCATGACGGCATAAGGCAGGCCGCGTACGGTGATCACCACCCCGGCTGCGCCATTCACCAATGCGGGGTGCAGCTTGGTCGCCGGGAGTGCGCCACCTAAAAAGGCCTGCTGGGCAACGGCCGCCGGACCACGGAGCACCTTGGGTGCGGCCGGCCGCCTGCCACCAAAGTCGGAGCGCAGCACAACATCGGGATCCAACACCGCGACCAGCGCATCGAAATCGCCGCCCCGCGCTGCGCGAAAGAACGCGTCGACCACCTCGCGCTGCCGAGCAAGATCGGAGTCCGGGGTCGTTATCTCGACGCGCTTGACACGTCGCCGCGCCCGGCTGGCGAGCTGTCTGGCTGCCGCAGGAGATCGATCGATCATGGGAGCGATTTCCTCGAAGGGCAGCCCGAACATGTCATGGAGCACGAACGCGAGCCGCTCCGCCGGGGACAACGTATCGAGGACAACGAGAAGGGCGAGACCCACCGAATCAGCCAGCAACGCTTCGTCCTCGGGTTGTCGCACTCGCTCGGGGGTGATGACGGGATCCGGGAGGTAGCCATCGAGCGACTCCTCGCGCCGGGTACTGCGCGACCGTAAAAGGTTCAGACAGACGCGAGCGACGATGGTGGTCAACCAGCCGCCAAGGTTTTCCACCTCGCCAGCTCCGGCCCGGCTGACCCGGAGCCAAGCGTCCTGAACAGCGTCGTCCGCCTCAGACAATGATCCGAGCATCCGGTAGGCAACCGCTCGAAGATGGGGCCGGTGCTCCTCGAAGCGATCCGCCAGCCACTGGTTCTCATCCATCGGTCACATCCTCCTGCCGCCGCGTGTCATAGCAGTGACACCTCACACGCGGCAAATGTGACAAGGAGGAAACAGGCATGAAAGCTCTAGTTACCGGTGGCACGGGCACGCTGGGACGGCTCGTTGTTCCGAGGCTGCAAGAGGCCGGATGCGACGTGCGGATATTGAGCCGGCAGGGCCGCGACGGCAGAGGGGACATCGAGTTCCTGACTGGTGATCTTGCCAGCGGCGTCGGGGTTCAAGCTGCGGTGCAGGGAGCCGAGATAATCGTCCACTGCGCGGGCGGCAAGAAAGGTGACGGTGACAAGGCCCGTCGCCTGGTGCAGGCTGCGTCCCGGGCGGGGACCCGGCATTTGGTCTACATCTCGGTCGTCGGGGCCGACCGGATCCCGATCAGCAGCGGCATCGATCGCGCGATGTTCGGCTACTTCGAGTCCAAGCTTGCGGCGGAGCGCGGGGTAGCGGACTCCGGCCTGCCATGGACGACGCTGCGCGTCACCCAGCTCTATGAGTCGATGCTGATGCTGGTGCATCAGATGGCCAGGCTGCCTGTGGTACCGGTACCGGCTGGATGGAGGTTCCAGCCGATCGATGGTTGTGAAGTGGCGGACCGGCTTGTGGAACTGGCACTTGGGGCACCGGCCGGGCTAGTGCCCGACCTGGGCGGGCCGCGGGTGTACGAGATGGCCGAGCTGGTGAGAAGCTACCTGCAGACCCGTGGCATGCACCGGCTGGTGCTACCCATCTGGCTTCCAGGCAATGCCGCCCGCGTGTTCCGAGCAGGTGCGAACCTCGCTCCAGACCAGGCTGTGGGCCGCCTGAGCTGGGAGGACTTCCTGGCGGCAGGAACGAGTTCGCCCATGGCCAGCACATCAGCCGGGACATAGCAGCAGATCCCACATCGAGGGGCTCGCCAAGACCGTTGCCGCAGCCCCAGTCGGCAACCCCCGGGACTTCACCGGGGAGGATGTCAGTTATCGAATGCAGTCAGGGAACTGCTGCCAGAGAGGAACTGATCATCATGGCCCAGGTCAGCCCGCACGGGCTACATCACGTCACCGCTATCGCCACCGACCCCCAGGCCAATGTGGATTTCTACACCCGAGCGCTTGGGTTGCGCCTGGTGAAGCAGACAGTCAACTTCGACGCGCCGGAGACCTATCACCTGTACTACGGGGACGAGCAAGGCAGTCCGTCGAGTCTGCTGACCTTCTTTCCGTGGCCGGACGTGCCGCAGGGTCGCCGGGGTGCCGGAATGACGACTGCGACTGCATTCAGCGTGCCGGGATCTTCCCTGGGTTGGTGGCATGAGCGGTTCAAGAACTTGCAGATCGACACCGACGCCCCTACTACCCGCGACCAGGAAGAGGTGCTCACCTTCCGCGACCCAGACGGCCTGGTGATCGACCTGGTGGCCTCTGAGGGTGATCACCGGTCCGGTTGGGATGGGGTCGCCGACATCCCCGCCGAGCACGCGGTCCGCGGCCTGCACACGATCACCTTGTCCGAACAGCAGCTCGATCCATCAGCCACGATGTTGACCGACCTGCTTGGCATGAACCTGACCGCAGAAGAGGGGAGCCGGTCACGGTTTGGGATGGCCGGGGGCACGTCCGGCGCCTTGGTCGATGTCTTTGCCGGCGTACGCGAACGTGGCTGGCAGGCGGGTGGCACGGTCCACCACGTCGCCTTCCGTGCTCCGGACCTGGCGACCCAGACCCTCTGGCAACAAGAGCTCAGAGCCCGCGGTGTTCAGGTGACTCAGATCATTGATCGGCAGTACTTCAAGTCCATCTACTTCCGCGAGCCGGGTGGTGTGTTGTTCGAGATCGCGACCGATACGCCGGGCTTCGCTGTTGACGAGCCGCTGCTCGAGCTAGGTCGCAGCCTCAAGCTGCCGCCCTGGCTGGAACCCAACCGTGCCCAGATCGCTGCCGCCCTGCCACCGCTGCAGCTCGAGGAGGATATTCCGTGAACGCCGAGACCGGCCTCGATCGGCCGCATGTCTTCCTGCCTGCCGAGGAGGACGCGGCAGGACCGCCGTTGCTGCTCTTGCATGGCACCGGCGGCAATGAGTACGACCTGCTGCCGCTACGCGATCATGTGTCGCCAGGTGCGGCGGTGCTCTCGGTGCGCGGCGCGGTCCTGGAGAACGGGATGCCGAGGTTCTTTTGTCGGATCAGTGAGGGAGTGTTCGACGAGGACGACTTACGTCGCCGCGCCGACGATCTCGCAGAATTCGTGGTGACTGCCAGTGCCGCGTACGGGATCGAAGAGCGCTCCCTGGTTGCCGTCGGATTCTCCAATGGAGCCAACATTGCCTCGGCGCTGCTGTTGCAGCGGCCGGGGCTCCTGGCAGCTGGGGTGCTGCTGGCCGCGATGGTTCCGTACGCCGAGCCTCCAGCCGCCGATCTCACCGGAACCCTGGTGATCATCTCCAATGGTGATCGCGATCCGATGATCGAATCCGGGGTGACCCGGCAGCTAGTGGGCCAACTGCGCGAACGCGGTGCTGAAGTGGTAGAACTGCCACATCCAGGAGGGCATCAGATCCACCCTGCTGTCCTGCCGGAGGTCCGTCGGATTGTCGCTGGCGTGCCGTTGCCCACCACGAGGAGCGCTGAATGAAGCTGGCTCACCTACCGCTTCGCGTCGCGACCGGCGCGTACATCCTGAACTCTGGCTTGTCCAAGCAGAACCTTGAGGGCCAGGCGGCCGAGGGGGTGCACGGCATGGCGGCCGGCGCGATGCCTGCCCTGCAGAAGGTTCCGCCGGACCAGTTCGCCCGCCTGTTGTCAACCGGCGAAATCGCGCTGGGTGCGGCGTTGTTGATCCCATTCGTGCCCTCGGCGCTGGTCGGCGCCGCGCTGGTCGGATTCTCTGTTGGGTTGGTCCAGCTCTATCTGAAGACGCCTGGCATGCGGCAATCCGGCAGCCTCAGGCCTACTCAGGAAGGCATCGGTCTCGCCAAGGATGTGTGGCTGCTTGGTGCTGGAATGACGTTGGTCCTCGATGGCTGGCCGAAGCGCGCCCGCTTGCAGTTGCCGGAGTCGTAGCCTTCGGCTACGGCCTGTCGAAAGCTTTGA
>JAJTCL010000292.1 GCA_021323255.1 Propionibacteriaceae bacterium
AGCGAGCAATGTACAGAGCGAAGCAATCCAACCCCGGATCGCGCGCCGCCGTGCTGAGGAGGAGTGAGCAGACACGTTTTCGTCTGCGAGGGACGACGAAGTCGGCGGACTCCATAGCGCGATCCGCGCTGAGCGGAGCGAAGCAATCCAACACTGCGACAATGACGCGGGTGACGACGATCTTGTCGATTCAGTCCTCGGTTGCCTACGGGCACGTCGGCAACAGCGCGGTCACCTTTCCGCTGATGAGGATGGGTGTCACCGTGTGGCCGGTGATCACCGTGCACTTCTCCAACCACACGGGCTACGGCGGGTGGCGGGGACCCCTGTTGAGCGCAGCAGCCCTCCGCGATGTGGTTCAGGGGATCGACGAGCTGGGCGTATTGGGTGAGGTCGACGCGGTGCTGTCCGGCTATCAGGGTGGTGAGGATATCGGCGCGATGATCTTGGACGCGGTGGCACTGGTGAAGCGGCAGAACCCGGCCGCACTCTACTGTTGTGACCCTGTGCTGGGAGACGCGGACCGAGGCTGTTATGTCCGGCCCGGCATTCCGGAGCTGATGCGGCGGCGGATCGTGCCCGCCGCCCAGATCATCACGCCCAACCAGTTCGAGCTGGAATCACTGACGGCTCTGTCGGTCTCGACCATCGACGAGGTTCTGAATGCGGCTGATGCCGCCCGCGGGCTCGGCCCCGAGATTGTGCTGGTCACCAGCGTGGTACGCCAGGATGCGCCGCCAGACAGCATTGACATGGTTGCTGTCAGCGCTGACGGGGCATGGCTGGTGACCACGCCACGGTTGGCTCAGACCTTCACGGGCAGCGGAGATGTTACGGCGGCGACTTTCCTCGCCAGCCTGCTGGATATGTCCGACGTGCCGGGAGCACTGGCGCACACCGCCGCAGTGATCTATGGGCTCCTGCAGGTCACGGCTGCCTTGGGGCGTACCGAGTTGGCACTCATTGCCG
This sequence comes from Propionibacteriaceae bacterium, assembly GCA_021323255.1. Lineage (GTDB taxonomy): Bacteria > Actinomycetota > Actinomycetes > Propionibacteriales > Propionibacteriaceae > Microlunatus. The sequence goes on from JAJTCL010000292.1 coordinate 970, forward strand.
CTCAGGACGAACTCGTCCATCCCAGCCATACCTTCGAACCTGTGCGCCTGCGCTAAGGAGGAGAGACGGATCAAGCTCGCCGGGGAGCTCAGTCTCGGAAGACCTCGATATTGGCGCCTAATGCATTGAGCCTGTTGGCAAGGTCCTCATAGCCGCGATTGATGACGTAGACGTCTCGCAGCATCGATTCGCCCCGCGCGGCGAGCATGCCGAGCAGAATGCACACCGCAGGCCGCAGTGCGGGGGGACAGACCACCTGCTGGCCGCGCCAGCGGGTCGGGCCCTCAACGATGATCCGATGGGGGTCGAGCAGCTGCACTCGTGCCCCGAGCCGATTCAGCTCGGTGAGGTAGATCGCGCGGTTCTCATACACCCAGTCGTGGATGATCGTCGTGCCCTGAGCAGTCGCTGCAATCACCGCGAAGAACGGCAGGTTGTCGATGTTGAGGCCGGGAAAGGGCATTGGATGGATTTTGTCGATGGGGGAGCGCAGCTCCGACGGCCGCACTGTCAGATCCACCAGTCGCGCGTGGCCGTTCTCGGCCAGATACTCCTCACTGAGTGAGAAGTCCAGACCCATCTCCTCCAAGATCGCGAGCTCGATTTCGAGGAACTCGATCGGCGCCCGCTTGATGGTCAGGTCTGATTGGGTGACGATCCCGGCCGTGAGCAGGCTCATCGCCTCAATGGGATCCTCTGACGGCGCGAATTCGACATCTGAGTTGATGCTCTCGACACCGTGTACCCGCAGCGTGGTCGTCCCGATGCCGTCGATTTCGACTCCGAGGTGGGTAAGGAAGATGCACAGGTCTTGGACCATGTAGTTCGGGCTGGCGTTGCGCAGTACCGTCACCCCTGGCGACAGCGCCGCAGCGAGCAGTGCGTTCTCGGTCACGGTGTCGCCGCGTTCGGTCAGAGTGATCGGCCGGATCGGCTCGACCGACTCGTCAACCGTGCAGTGATAGAAGCCGTCGGTCGGATGCACGTGCAACCCAAATCGCCTGAGGAGCTGCAGGTGCGGCTCGATGGTGCGCGCCCCGATGTCGCAACCTCCGGCGTACGGCAGCTTGAATGCTGAATAGGAGTGCAGCAGCGGACCGAGAAACAAGATGACCGAGCGGGTACGCCGGGCGGCCTCGAGATCCATCTCATCGAGAGAAAGCTCTGCCGGCCGCACCAGTTCAAGATCATTGCCATCCGACGACCAGGTGGCCCTGACACCAATGCTGGTGAGCACCTCGAGGATCCGGTTGACCTCTTCGATCTTGGCTATCCCGCGGATAACCGTGCGGCCGCGGTTGAGAAGAGAGGCGCAGAGCAGACCGACTGCGGCATTCTTGGACGAGCGCACGTCGATCATGCCGGTCAGGTTGGCACCACCCTGGACCCGCAGGTGCAGCGGTCCGGTGCCGCCGACCGAAATCAATGGCGAGTCGAGCGCCTCGGCGATGCGGTTCACCATTTCCAGGCTGAGGTTCTGGTTCCCGGCTTCGATGCGATGCACTGCGCTCTGGCTGGTGCCGAGAACGTCCGCAAGCTGGGTCTGAGTCAGGCCACGATGCTTGCGCGCATCCCGGATCAGGCCCCCGATCCGGTCCAGGTAGGTTTCAGTCATTTTCGGTCACTCAGGCACGATAAATCATATATGAGATACTTGTTGCTTAACACGCCAATTGGATGGCCATTTTTTACACTAGGCCAGTTGCGATAGTCGCTGGATGACGGGCCACGACCATAGCAGGCCACTGGCCGACCCCCAAGGCGGACCCCTACAGTTGGGCCATGAGTGCACACTTTGAGGTCGTCGTGTTGGGCGCAGGTCCCGGTGGCTACGTGGCCGCCGTGCGTGCCGGACAGCTGGGCCTGAAGACCGCCATCATCGAGCTGAAGTACTGGGGAGGCGTCTGCAACAACGTAGGTTGCATCCCCACCAAGTCGCTGTTGCGCAACGCCGAGATCGCGCACATCTTCAACCACGAGGCGGACGTCTTCGGCATCAGTGGTGATGTGACCTTCGACTTCGGCGCAGCGTGGAAGCGCAGTCGTACCGCAGCTGACCGGATGGCCAAGGGTGTGCACTACTTGATGAAGAAGAACAAAGTCACCGAGATCGACGGCTGGGCGACGTTCACCGACGACCACACCTTCAGCGTCGAGGGACCGAAGGGTACCGAGACCGTCACCTTCGACAACGTGATCATCGCCACTGGAGCGACCACCCGGTTGCTGCCTGGCACCTCGCTGAGTGAGCGTGTGGTGACCTACGAAGAGCAGATCATGACCGACAATCTCCCGGAATCGATCATCATCGCCGGGGCAGGCGCCATCGGTGTCGAGTTCGCGTACGTGATGGCCAACTACGGCGTACAGGTCACCCTTGTGGAGTTCTTGGATCGCGTGGTGCCGCTGGAGGAGCCTGAGGTCTCCGCAGAGTTGGCCAAGGCGTACAAGAAGCTCGGAGTAACTGTGCTCACCGGCACCAAGGTCGAGGCAATCGACGACTCCGGCCCCAACGTCAAGGTCACGGTCTCGCCGACAAAAGGCGGCGAGAGCAGGATCCTCGAGACTGACAAGGTGATGCAGGCAATCGGGTTTGCCCCGCGCACGGAGGGCTACGGGCTGGATGCTGCGGGCGTCAGGCTCACCGACCGTGGTGCGATTGAAATCGACGACTACATGCGCACCAATGTGCCGCACATCTACGCCATCGGCGACTGCACCGGCAAGCTGTTGCTGGCACATACAGCCGAGGCGCAGGGAGTGGTCGCTGCGGAGACCATCGCGGGCGCCGAGACCATGCCGGTCAACTACGACATGATCCCGCGGGCCACCTACTGCCAGCCGCAGATTGGCTCATTCGGTTACTCCGAGCAGCAGGCAAAGGACAAGGGCTACGACGTCAAGACGGCCAAGTTCCCGTTCACGGCCAATGGCAAGGCTCATGGATTGGGCGAGGCCTCAGGCTTCGTCAAGCTCGTCGCCGACGCTAAATACGGCGAGATCTTGGGTCTGCACATGATCGGGCCGGATGTCACCGAGCTGTTGCCCGAGCTGACACTGGCGCAGCTTTGGGATCTGACGGCAGAGGAGGTCGCGCGCAATGTGCATGCGCACCCCACACTGTCAGAGGCGCTCAAGGAGGTCGCACACGGCATCTCGGGCCACATGATCAACATGTGATCCC
>JAJTCL010000293.1 GCA_021323255.1 Propionibacteriaceae bacterium
CTCGGCACAGATGCTCGACCAGGAGAGACTCGGTCCTCGGTAGTGGTTTTCGGGAGGAGCGTCCCGCTCTGGCCCGCGGACCTCGATCGAAGACCGGCCCTCCACAGCTCGGGGCTGGCGCGGACTGCGTACCGCGCGACGTCGAGCCTCGTCCAGTGCGATGCGATCCCCGCTCAGGCACTGGCGACCGTCGCCAACGCCACAGAAAGGAATCCCGTGGAGGGACCAGATCTTCAATTCGCCGAGGCCGTCATCGACAACGGCGACCTTGGCCGCCATGTCGTCCGGTTCGAATCCGGCTTATTAGCACGGCAAGCCGCCGGTTCGGCGACCGTCTACCTGGACGACGACACGATGGTGCTGTCGGCCACGACTGCGCAAGCCAGACCGCGCGAGGCCATCGACTTCTTTCCGCTCACTGTGGACGTCGAGGAACGAATGTACGCTGCCGGCCGCATCCCCGGCTCGTTCTTCCGCCGGGAGGGCCGTCCATCCGAGGGCGCGATCCTCGCCTGCCGGCTCATCGACCGCCCGTTGCGTCCGTGTTTCGTCAAGGGCCTGCGCAACGAGATCCAGGTGATCGTCACCGTCATGGCCTTGAATCCCAACAAGCTCTACGACGTGGTGGCCATCAATGCCGCCTCCCTATCGACCCAGCTGGGCGGCTTGCCCTTCAGCGGTCCGGTTGGTGGGGTCCGCGTCGCACTCATCGACGACCGCTGGGTCTGCTTCCCTGACGTCGATCAGCTCGAGAACGCCACCTTCGACATGGTGGTCGCAGGCAGGGTCACCGATGCCGGTGACGTGGCGATCGCCATGGTTGAGGCAGAGTCCACAGATCACACCTGGGATCTCGTCCAGGCTGGAAAAACCGCCCCCACCGAAGAAGTGGTAGCAGCCGGTCTGGAGGCAGCGAAGCCGTTCATCAAGGCCTTGTGTGATGCCCAGGCTGAACTGGCAGCGAAGTTCCCCAAGCCGATCGCTGAGTTCCCAGTCTTCCTCGACTACACCGACGAGGTGTACGCTGCCGTCGCCGAAGCGGCCACGGTGGAACTGAGCGAGGTCATGTCGATCGCCGACAAGCCGACCCGCGAGCAGGCCGCGGACACCCTCAAGACCAAGATTCTGGAGCGCTTTGCGCCGCAGTTCGAGGGTCGCGAAAAAGAGATCACCGGCGCCTATCGAGCCCTCACCAAGAAGCTGGTTCGGCAGCGGATCTTGACCGACAAGATCCGCATCGACGGCCGCGGCGTGACCGACATTCGCACGTTGGCGTGCGAAGTCGGCGTGGTACCGCGGGTCCACGGTTCGGCGCTCTTCCAGCGCGGCGAGACCCAGATTCTCGGCGTTTCGACGCTGAACATGCTGGGCATGGAGCAAAGGCTCGACACGCTCGGGCCGGAAACCGCCAAGCGCTACATGCACAACTACAACTTCCCGCCGTACTCCACAGGTGAAACCGGCCGGGTCGGATCGCCCAAGCGCCGCGAGATCGGACACGGTGCGCTGGCCGAGCGCGCCCTGGTGCCGGTGTTGCCGACGCGGGAGGAGTTCCCGTACGCGATTCGCCAGGTGTCGGAGGCACTCGGTTCCAACGGCTCCACCTCGATGGGATCGGTGTGCGCCTCGACGCTGGCGCTGCTCAACGCTGGCGTGCCGCTGCGCGCGCCGGTTGCCGGAATTGCCATGGGCCTGGTCTCCGACACGGTGGACGGTGAAACCCGTTATGTGGCACTGACCGACATCCTGGGCGCAGAGGACGCGTACGGCGACATGGATTTCAAAGTCGCCGGCACCCGGGACTTCATTACCGCGCTGCAGCTGGACACAAAGCTGGACGGAGTTCCGGCTTCAGTCCTGGGAGACGCGCTGAACCAGGCTAAGGACGCCCGGAGCACCCTGCTCGATGTGATGCGGGAAGCCATCGAAGCTCCCGACGAAATGAGCATCTACGCACCGCGGATCATCACTCTGAAGATTCCGGTCGACAAGATCGGCGAAGTCATCGGCCCGAAGGGCAAGGTGATCAACCAGATCCAGGACGACACCGGCGCGGAGATCAGCATCGAGGACGACGGGACGATCTATGTAGGCGCTGATCAGGCCGACAAGGCTGAGACAGCACGTGCCATGATCAACGCCATTGCCAACCCGACCAACCCGGAGAAGGGTGAGCGCTACCTGGGCACGGTAGTCAAGATCACCGCCTTCGGCGCCTTCGTCGCACTGCTGCCGGGCAAGGACGGCCTGCTGCACATCTCCAAACTCCGCCCGCTCGCCGGCGGCCAGAGAGTTGAGAACGTCGAGGATGTGCTCAGCGTCGGACAGAAGATTCAGGTTGAGATCAACGAGATCGACGATCGCGGCAAGTTGTCGCTGGTTCCTGTGGTTGAGGAGACGGTGACAGCGTAGGGGTCATCCTCACGTCTGAGTCAGCGCAGATGCCTGACGTTCCGCGCAGCCGTCCTGGACGGCGCCTTCCTCAGCTGGATGGCGCCGTCCGCCGTACGGTGCTGGGAAACGGCCTCCAGATCGTCACTGAGGACATCCGGTCCACGAGCACCTATTCCTTGGGTGTCTTCGTTTCGGTCGGCTCTCGGCACGAGACACCGAGCATGCACGGCGCCTCCCACTTCCTGGAACACCTGCTCTTCAAGGGCACCCCAACTCGCTCGGCGGAGCAGATCTCGGCTGCGATCGAGTCGGTGGGCGGTGAGCTGAATGCGTACACGGCCAAGGAGCACACCTGCTTCTACGCTCGGGTGCTGCACAGTGACGCCGAGCTGGCCCTCGACGTTCTCACCGACATGATCATCAACCCATTGATCACTCCGCACGACGTGGACGCCGAGCGGGCGGTGATCATGGACGAGATCTCCATGCACACCGACGACCCAGTCGAGCTGGCGGTCGACGCCGTCGCGGGGGAGATCTTCGGCACGTCGGGGCTTGGCCGCCCGGTCATCGGATCGGCAGCCGCAGTGACAACCCTCACCCGGCGGCAGATTCTGCATTACTGGAGGCGTCACTACCATCCCGGCTGCCTGGTTGTCGCGGCCGCCGGCAAGGTCGACCACGACCGGCTCGTGGAGCGGCTCAGCGCTGGTGACCTCCAGCGGTCACAAGCTGCCGTGCCTCGGCCAAAGCCGACCGCGATCAGTCATCGCGGCGGCCTGCTGATGCACCCGCTGCCGCTCGAGCAATCCAGTGTGGTCCTGGGGTTCCCCAGCCATGGCATCTTCGATGCTTGCCGATTTCCGCTCGGCCTGCTTTCCCTGGTTATCGGGGGCGGCATGTCTTCTCGGCTGTTTGTCGAAATACGGGAGCGGCGCGGATTGACATATGGCATCGATGCGGGTGAAACGGCCTATTCCGATGCAGGTTTGTGGAGCGTGGAGTGGCAGTGTGCACCCGGCAAGCTAGTCCAGATTCTGGAGCTGGTGCGGTCAACGCTGGCCGAAATTGCCGCTCATGGCATTACCGAGGAGGAGTTGGCACGAGCCAAGGGTCAGATGTGGGGCCAAACGGCGCTCTCGTACGAAGGCCCCGGCAGCCGGATGAGCCGTCTTGGTGTCAATGCGGTCCTCGGCGACGACCGGACCCTTGGCGAGCTGCTGCGTTGTTTTGATCACGTGACCGCCGAGCAGGTACGCGCCGAGGCCGAGGTCCTCTTCGGCCATCCCCCGACACTTGCCATCGCAGGAGCCCGGGTGCCGGCCCGGCGAATCGAGTCGATCCTCTCCCGGTGGTAAAACCGACTTGTAGCTTCTCAGCTGTGAGCGTCGGAAATCGCGCGCCGCCGCACGGAGGGAGCAGAGGCGTTCTTTCCTCTGCGAGCGACGACGGCGGCGGTGGACTCCAAGCGCGATGCGCGAGCAGCTGCAAAAGCTGGCGCGCTATAGCCTGCTGCGGGCCTGACAAAGTCGGAAGGTGGCGAGCATGACACGGGTTGGCGTCTTCGGATCCCGCGGCCGGATGGGTAACGAAGTGTGTCGTGCAGTCGAATCGGCCCCAGATTTGGAGTTGGTTGCTGCCCTTGACCTCGGAGATGACCGCGCTCCCGCCGAAAAGGCTCAGGTTATGGTCGACTTCACTCATCCCGACGCGGTGATGGACAACCT
>JAJTCL010000294.1 GCA_021323255.1 Propionibacteriaceae bacterium
TTGATGGAACTTCTGTGCATACCTCGATTGGGGCAGCGGGGGGCATGGGTAGTCCTTGCTACGCCAGGATTCGTAGCGGTTCGCGCCCGCCCGCCCCGACACACCGAACGCCCACTCGATCTGGGTGTAGTACGCCTCAAGATCGTCATAAGTGATGGGCCAGTCGACAAGCGTCGTTCCCGGCACGTCGCCGACCACGCTGTGCAGCTTAAAGTCCTCTTGAGTGAACCGCGGCAGCCAGCCTTGCCAGTGGACGGTGCCGCCACCGACCATCTGCGGCACGGGGCAGAACAGCTCGGTACGGAACTCGCCCCCCACTTCGTCCCGAACCGTGCGCGGGTTCAGCAGCGGGTCCGGCCACAGGTTGTAGCGGTTGATGTTGGCGAGTTCGTCGCCACCGAAGGTTTCGCGGGTACGCCACGGGCCACGCTCCAACATGACAACGCGCATCCCGCGCTCGGTGAGAGCCTTGGCGGCGGCTGCGCCGGACGCCCCGGCCCCGATGATGCAGACGTCGGCCCGGTCGGGCTTCGTTCCGTTAGTCACGATGCCTCCTCCTTAGCGATTGGGTGCTCCCGATCGTCTGCGAAGTAGTCCAGGGTGCTGTAGCGGCCGCTGTGTACCTCAGCGAGGGAGGCTGGCCCCGGAAAGCCGATCACATCCCAGCCGACTCGATTGCGATTGCCGCCGTAGATCGGGTCAGCGTAGAAGCCCTGCCGGGTATGCAGGGCCAGCAGTGGCACGAAGCCAAGATCAACTTCCGCGCTGGTCTGCTGCAGCGCAGGTTCGACCGGCGCGCCGTACAGCGTCGCTTCCGCCTTCGCGAGCTCGGTTTCCTGCTGCTGATCGGGCAGCTCGAGGTCGCGCAGCACCCCGTCCTGCTGGTCTGAAGTCAGGTCCACGAAGTCGGCGTCGTGCGCTGCGCGGGCCCGCTCGTCAAGATCGCGTACGCCCGAGACGTAACGCTCACGCACGATCTCGACGCGCTGTCGCCAAGCGTCCGCGCGCTTGCCCGACAGTTCCTCAAAGCCGCTGCCGTCGGGTTTGGCGTAGATGTAGTCGATCCCAGACAGATACCGCTCGAGGAAGTCGATGGTTCCGGCCTCGACCGCTCCAGGTGTGTCATCGGTCGGGATGATGCGCGCCATCGCCGCCTCGATGGTGGCGCGTTGGTGATCATCGAAGAACCTGCTGGTGGACGCCAGGTCAGGTTGCTGGCTCGTCATACGGGCACCTCCACCCAACTGTTGATCTTGGCCGAGTCGATCACCGCTGCGGTGAGGACGGCAGCGCGATGACCGTCGGCGAATGTCGGGACCCCGTCTCGTTCCTCGCCGGCCGCGACGGCGTAAGCATCGGAGACAAAGGCCGTGAAACTGTCTTGGTAACCCTGAGGATGGCCAGCGGGCAGTCTTGCCAGCCGGCGGCTGTCGTCACTGGTCCTGATCGAACGAGTAGCTCGCCTCGGTGCCGTCGAAGGAGAACCACAGACGGTTCTTACGGCCCGGCGTCACCTGGCTTACGACGAGCGATCCGGCCGCACCCTTGTCGGTCTCGAACAGCACGACCGCACCGTCCTCGGTCCGAGCCGCCTCCCCGCCGCGCTCGCGATAGGCGTTGGCTGTGCTGGCGACCAGCCGCAGGATTCGGTGCCCGGTCACGAACTCCATCAGGTCGCACCAATGGACACCGATGTCACCGAACGCGCGGGACAACCCGCCCTGTGCAGGATCGACACGCCAGTTCGTCGCGCTGCTACCCGCCAGCCAATCCTGCAGGTACGAGCCGTGCAGTAGCCAGAGGTCACCGGCCTCCCCGGAGGCAATGCGCGCTCGGGCCTCTCGTACGGTCGGATAGAAGCGGTACACGAACGGAACCGCCGCTAACCGGCCTGAGCTGCCCGCCGCTTGTACCAACGACTCGGTCTCGCCCGTGTTCGTTGCCAGAGGCTTCTCGCAGATGACAGCTTTTCCAGCCTTCAACGCGGCCGCTGCAAGCTCGGCATGGGTGGCGTTCGGAGTGCAGACATGCACCACGTCAACGTCGGCGCTGGCAATCAACTCGGCGGCAGACGCGGCCGCGCGTCGGCCGCCGAGCCTCGCCGCCCCGTCGGCGCCTGCGGCAGGCGTGGATCCGGCCACGCTGCTGATCATGTGGCCGGCTGCACGGACGGCAGCGGCATGCACGCCGCCCATGAAGCCTGTCCCGATGATCCCCGCCCGCAGTACGGCAGGCCTGGTCAGCGACATGGGTCTACTTCTTACGGGCAAGAGCAACAGCAAGGATGATGATCGCGCCGCGGATCACCTGCTGCTGGCTGGCGTCCAAACCGGCCAGGATCAGGCCGTTGTTGATCAATCCAATCAGCAGTGCGCCGAAGAGCGTGCCGATCACCGAGCCGGCTCCACCGAAGAGACTGGTGCCACCCAGGATGACGGCTGCGATGGCCGACAGCTCGTCTCCTTGTCCCCATTGGAATCGGCCCGACTGCAGCCGCCCCGCGTAGAGCATCCCGGCAAAGGCGGCCACCGTACCAGAGATCAGCAGCACCTCGAACTTGATCCGCTTGGTGTTGATGCCGGTGAACTCGGCCGCCATCCGATTGCCGCCGGTGGCCAGCACCTGCCGACCGAAGCGGGTCTTGCTCAGCACGATCGCCCCGACGGCGACAAAGATCGCCATCCACACCACCAGGCCGGGGAAGGGACCTAGGTTGCCCGAGCCGAAGGCCAGGTTGTAGGCGTAGGACAGGATTGGCTGCGGTGCCGAGTCCGTGATCCACTGCGCCAGGCCGAACGCGATGCCAAGCATGCCCAAGGTGACCAGGAACGAGGGGATTCCGAGACCGGCGACCAACCCGCCATTGATAGAGCCCACCACGACGCCAACCAAGAGGCCCGCAATGACCCCAACGACTACGCCCCAGTTGGCCACCGCCATGGCCGTCACCACGCTCGCCAGTCCGGCTACCGATCCGACGCTGAGGTCGATCTCGGCACAGGAGATCACATAGGTCATGCCGACAGCGATCACTGTTATGGTCGCGGTCTGCCGCAAGATGTTCAGCAGGTTATTGGGGGACAGGAAGCCTTGATCACCGAGCAGTATCGCGAAGAAGATGAAGATCACGACAAAGCCGATATAGATGACATAGCGCCGCCAGTCGAGTGTGGCGAACCGGCTGCGCCGCTCAACTGCGACAGCGCCGCCACCTTCGGTTGCGGGCTTGGTTGTCTGGGTCATGGTTAGACTCCTTGGACGGCGTGTTGGAGGGACTCTTCGTCAGCGATGTCCTGGCGGGCCAGCTCCTGTTGGACAGTTCCGTCTCGCAAGATCAAGACCCGGTCGCTGACGGCCAGGAGCTCGGCGTACTCCGATGAGATGACGATCACGGCTTTGCCCTCTTCGGCGAGGTTGCGGATCATGGTGAGGATCTCGGTTTTGGTGCCAATGTCGACCCCGGCGGTCGGCTCATCCATGATCAAGACCTCGGGCTCGGTACCGAGCCACTTGGCAATGACGACCTTCTGCTGGTTTCCGCCCGATAGCAGCCGCACTGGGCGCGCCGGATTGGCCACCTTCACGGCGAACCGCTGGATCAAGGAGTCGGCGAGCTCCTTACCCTTGCCGTCATCGATGAGCAATCCGCGTTCGATCTTCCTCAGCAGCGGGAGCAGGAGGTTGTCGCGGACGGAGTGCTCAAGGACGAGGCCTTGCGCTCTCCGGTCCTCCGGGATCAGTGCGAGACGCGCCTTGATAGCCTCTCGTGGATCGGAGACGTCGATGCGCTGGCCATGCATACGAATCTCCCCGGACTCCAACTTGTCGATGCCGAACAGACAGCGCGCCAACTCGGTACGACCGCTGCCCATCAGACCGGCCAAGCCAATGATCTCTCCGCGGTGCAGCGTGAACGATACGTTCTGGACCCGCGAGCCGGCGGTGAGACCGTCAGCCTCGAGCAGGATCTCGGGCTCAGCCGACGTGTCGCGCTCCTGATAGGCCATGCCCTCAATCTGCTGGCCGACGATGCCCTCGACGATCTGCTCGGGAGTCACGTCGGTGAGTCGCTCGGTGAGCAGGTTCTTACCGTCGCGGAGGATGGTAATCCGATCGGCAATGCGGTACACCTCCTCCATCCGATGAGAGATGTAGACGATCGAGATCCCGCCCGCCTTCAACCGGCCGACCAGCTCGAACAACTGGTCGGCCTCGTGCTTGGCCAGGCTGGCCGTCGGCTCATCCATGATCAAAACGCGGGCGTCTTGTGCCATGGCTTTGGCGATCTCGGTGAGTTGCCAATATGCCGTTCCGAGGTCGCCGACCCTGGCTCCGGGATCGATATCGACCTCCATCTGCTGGAACACCTCACGTGCCTTGTCAACGGCCTCGCGGTCACGGATGAAGATGCCGTTGCTGAGCGGCTCGGTGGTGAGGTAGATGTTCTGAGCGACGGTCAGGCTGGGCACCAAGCTGAATTCCTGGAACACCATGCCGATGCCGGCCGCCTTGGCGTCGTGGATGGACGAGAACTCCACTTCGCGGCCGTTGATGCGGATCACGCCGGAATCCTTGCTGTAGACCCCCTGCAGGATCTTCATCAGCGTTGACTTCCCGGCCCCGTTTCCGCCGGCGAGAGCGTGCACCTCACCTCGCGCGACCTCGAAGTCCACACCGGCCAGGACAACATTGCTGTCGAAGGCCTTGCTGATCTCTCGCATTTCCACTGCGGGCACATCGGTCTCGTCGACCGGGGCCGGGGCAGCTTGCACGTCTGTCATTCCCCGCTCACTCCTTACTTGAACGAGCTGACAAGGTCCTCGGGCGGGTCCTCGTGGTAGACGGTCTTCCAGGCCTCGAGGACGTTGTCGTGCTGTACCGGCAGTGCGCTCAAAGCGACATAGGGCGGCGTTTTCTCACCAAGCACCGCCAAGGCACCCAGCCTTGCCTCGGTGACGCCTTGGTCGTAGGGAAGCTGGGCGCCCAGCCCGACGACCAGCTCACCCTTGGCCAGCGCGATAGCGACGTTCTTACCCAGGTCCTCCGTCGCGATCCGCAGATCGCCACGGCCAGAAGCACGTACCGCGGCCATGACGCCCTCAGCTGGCACGTCCCAGACTGCCCAGATACCGGTCAGGTCGGAATTCTTGCTGATCATGGCGTTCGCGACACTCTGCGCGTCACCGGCGAAGTCAGGGCCTGCGATGCCTTGCTCCTCAACGATCTGGATCTCTGGGTAGTCGCTCTGAATCGTCTGCTTAAAGCCGTCGTAGCGCTGCCTGGTGACGAAGAAGTCGGCCTCGTGGAAGATCAGGCCGATCTTGCCCTTGGCGCCCAGAGCCTTGGCCATCAGATGGGCGGATACGACGCCGTTGCCAAAGTTGTCCGC
>JAJTCL010000295.1 GCA_021323255.1 Propionibacteriaceae bacterium
CCTGACCACGATCTATCCAGTCGAGGTTCTCAACACCATCGTCGGCAGCTCGGGGAACTTCGAGCGGTGGGGCATACCGCAAGGGCAGGGCGAGCTCGCATCGGCCGTCGCCGGACAGTTCGTGGTTCCCCAGGCTCTGGCCAAGATGCTCAACTCCGGCGCGAGCGCTGCTGACGCCACGAGCGAGGCACAGAAAGCCGCCGAACAGGTCAAGGCAGACCTCGGCGGCTAGCCGAAGCAACCGATACGTGGACCCGGGCTCTCCCGGGTCCACGCAATTCATGAGCTAACGGCCTGGCGGCGGCCAGGACGTACGAACCTCGAGGAGCACCGTGTCGACAACGGCAACCGAGACAAAGCAACCGCCCACCAAAACAGACGCAACCAAGAAGCGGGTAACGCTGATCCAGCGCGATGCACGCCTCGGCCTGTGGTTGATGTCGCCGACGCTGCTGGTCGTGTTGGCGATCGTGATCTTCCCCCTCCTGTGGTCGATCTTGCTGTCCTTCCAACGAATGCGCCTGATCCAGATCGGTCGGGCCGACTTCTTTGAGCCACTGACAGTTGCAAACTACGAGCGGGTGCTCGGTTCCAGCACCTTCTGGTCCAGCCTGTCGATCACTTTCATCTACACCCTCGGCTCGGTGGTGCTCGTGATCTTCCTGGGAGTGCTGGCGGCAATGGCAGTACGGCAGCCGTTCCGGGGCCGGACGTTTGTGCGTGCTGCCTTCCTGCTGCCGTACGTGGCGCCGGTCGTGGCCGTGACCTTCATCTGGCGCACGATGCTCAATCCGCAGTTCGGGATCGTCAACGTGTTTGGCCAGAACGTCTTGGGCTGGGACGAGCCGATTCCCTTTCTGTCTCAGGCGCGAGGAACCTGGGACGTGCTGGGACTGGAAATCCCGGTCCCCACGGCACTCCTGACGGTCATCGTTTTCGAAGGATGGCGCTATTTCCCCTTCGCGTTTCTGTTTCTGATGGCCCGGCTTGCGGCCATGTCTGACGAGCCGGAGGAGGCCGCTCTTGTGGACGGAGCGACGCCGTGGCAGTCGTTCCGGTTCATCGTGTTGCCGCAACTCGTGCCGATCATCAGTTTGCTCGCGGTGCTGCGCACGATCTGGACATTCAATGAGTTCGACGACATCTTCTTGCTGACCGGCGGCGCGGCGGGCACCAATGTCGCGAGCGTGCAGATTTACAACTACCTCACCGTGCAGCGCAACGTCGGCCAGGCGGCAGCGCAATCAGTGATCATGGCCTTGGTGCTGATAGCCATGCTTGCCGTCTATCTGCTGATCCTGCGCAGGAGGGGAGAGCGGGTATGAGCGCTGAAATCATGACGCCACCGAGTCAGGTGGCCGCCCCACCGGAGCCACGTCAGATGGCTCATGGCACCCGGCACCGGGTCCAGAGCCGCGTCTTCCGGATTGGTCGCTGGGTGGTGATCATCGGTTTCCTCATCGCGACGCTGGTGCCGTTCTACTACATGCTCTTGCTCTCGGTGAAGCCGATCGGGTCGCTGTTGCAGGATCCCGCCTCCTTGTGGGTCAGGCCTTCGGAGTTCACTCTGCAGACCTACGTGGACGTGTTGTCCTCAACCGCTTCCGGAGGCCAGGGCTTCGGCCGTTTTCTGACGAACAGCGCGGTAGTGGCCCTCGCTTCGGTGGCGCTGGCACTCCTCATCGGCATCCCCGGCGCGTACGCCATCGCCCGCTTGCCGTTCATCGGCCGACGTTATGTGAGTGGGGTCTTCCTGGCCGCCTATCTCTTCCCGGCGATCTTGATGGCCATCCCGTTGTTCGTTGGATTCACCCGGCTGGGACTACGCGGAAATCTGGTTGGACTGATCATCGTCTACACCGCACAAACCGTGCCGGTAGCGATCTACATGCTGCGGAACTACTTCGAGACAGTGCCCGAGGCCATCGAGGAGGCCGGTCTCGTCGATGGCTTGACCCGTCTCGGCGTGTTACGTCAGATCAGCTTGAAGCTGGCCATGCCGTCAATCATGTCCACCGGCTTGTTCGTGTTCATGATCGCGTGGAACGAGTTCTTGTTCGCGCTGTTGTTCCTGGTCGACCGGCCGGCGCGCTGGACTGTCTCGCTGGGTTTGTCCCAGCTCTCCGGCAGCGTGGAGGTCCCGACCACTGTGCTGATGGCGGGCTCGGTGGTCCTCACCCTGCCGATCATCATCATCTTCTTCGCCACCGAGCGGTTGCTGACCGGCGGCCTGACGGCTGGTGCTGAAAACGCGACTATCCAACACCAGAGCCGGATACGGGTGAGGTGCGCGTTGTGACCCACTACTCCGGCATTTCGGCCGGCACGGAACTGGCGACCTACCGCGGCACCAATCCATACCTAGAGAAGCTATGGGATCCGGAGGCTGAACTCTTTCTGCCGGGGGAGTCGACCTTTCACTATCCGATCTCCGCATGGGGTTACTCCGAGGTCGGTGAGATCGAAGCGCTCGGTCCCGAGGTCACCGGGTTAGGTATTGGCGAGGTGGTCTGGGGGATGTGGGGTCATCGCTCGCATGCCGTGCTGCCGGCTGAAAGGCTTCAGGGTCACGCCCTTCCGGCTGGGGTCGACCCAATAGTCGGTAGCTTCGCCAGGGTGGGCGCAGTTGCATTGAACGCTGTGCTTGCTTCTCGAGCCTACGTCGGTGAGACCGTCGTGGTTTTCGGGCTAGGGGTAATCGGTCTGCTGACCACCCAGCTACTGGTCAGCCAGGGGGTCGATGTGATCGCCATTGACACTGTGCCGCATCGGCTGGAACTCGCCCAAAAGTTCGGTGCGACGCCGCTTTCCGCATCACATGGTGATCTTGCGCTGGCCGTACGCGAGCACACAGAACACCGCGGCGCGGATCGGGTGATCGAGCTCACCGGCGCGTATCCGGCGCTCCACCAGGCCATTCGGGTCGCCGGGCCGGGTGGCACGGTCATTGCCGCTAGCTTCTACCAGGGCCCGGCGACCGCGCTGGCGCTCGGCGAGGAGTTCCACCACAATCGGGTGACATTGGTGTCCTCGCAGATAGGCAGCCTGCCTGTTTCGCTGCGGGACCGGTGGACTCCGCAGCGGCTCCACGACACAGTGATCCGGCTCTATGCCAGCGGTCGACTCGATCCCATGCCACTGGTCAGCCACGTGATTCCGGCCAGGTCGGCGGCTGAGGCGTACCGGCTCGTCGATACACCTCCGCCTGACCTGGTGCAGGTGATCTTGAGCTTCGCTGACTCATCTGGTGCGGGTCGGGCCGTAGCGTGAGGCACGCCATACGTCTGTCCGCCCAGGAGCAGTACCTGCGCGGCGATACCGCACTCCAGAGGTGGGAGCACGCCCAGCAGCTCGGTTTTGATGCCCTGGAGCTACGGGCCAAGGGCGAGGGCCACTTCGCCGCGCGGCTGCCAGAGCTCAAAGAGGCGGCCAGCGCCGGGGTGCCGATGCCGACAGTGTGCGTGGAGATGCGGCACTTCGTCGGCGACTTCGACGCCGACAAACGAGTTGATGCCCTGCTTCAGATGAAGTCCCAGCTCTCGGTGATGGCCGAGATCGGGGGCCGGCTTGCGATGACCCCTGCCTCCTACGGAATGTTCAGCAAGCGGCTGCCACCGTTCGAGAGTCCACGCACCGAGGCCGAAGACACCGAGATCTTGCTCGATGCATTCGGGCAGCTGGCTGCCCACGCCGATGCGGAGGGGGTGATCATCGCGCTGGAGCCGCTGAATCGGTACGAGAACCACATGATCAACACCCTGGCCGATGCGGCGTCGCTGTGCGAGAAGATCTCCTGGATCCGGCACGTCCAGCTGAGTGACAGCAACCGCCTGGAGCCGGGTGCCGGTCACATCGATTGGTCGGCGACGCTGCAGACGCTGTGGGCCATCGGCTATGCCGATGAGCTGGCGTACGAATGCCGCCTCTCCGGTGACGTGGAGGAGGTGCTGCCGACCTCAATACGACGGATGCGGCAACTGGCATGGTCGTAACCCGCACCGCACCGGTGGCCGACCTTGATCATGATCAGCTGGCGCGCGAGGCCATTCGGGTCCTGATCGAGAACTGGCACGGTCATGCCACCGTCCCTTCCCGCCGCCTGTATCCCCATCAATGGAGCTGGGACTCGGCCTTCATCGCGCTCGGCCAGCTGCATGTTGCGCCGCAGCGGGCTGCGGTGGAATTGCTGAGTCTCTTCGGAGCCCAGTGGGCCGACGGCCGGATCCCGCACATCGCCTTCAATCCGGCTGTCGCCGATGATGCCTACTTTCCGGGCCCGTCATTCTGGCGATCTTCGGCGCTGCCGGGTCATCCGCCCATCGACACGTCGGGGATCATCCAGCCGCCGGTCCACGCCATTGCGGCACGTGCGGTAATGGATCGCCTGGGCGCCCCTGGACGGGACTTTGCCTCTCGCGCCTATCCGGCGCTGGTGGCGCAGAACTCCTACATCCGCGACCAGCGCAGCGTGAATGGGCTTGCCGCAGTCGTGCATCCATGGGAGACCGGGCTGGACAATTCCCCAGCGTGGGACCAGCCATTGAGCGCGGTGCCAGCCGATCTCTCGCTCTTCGACTCTTACACCCGCCGCGATATTGATCATGCGAGATCCAGCGAGCGCCCAACCGATGAAGACTATGCACGCTACATCCGGCTGGCGCTGGCCTATCGCGATCATGGTTATGACGACGTCTGGGTGCGGAGCCGTAGCGAATTCGTCGTCGTCGATCCGGGCTTCAACGCCTTGTGGGCCTGGTCTGAGCTAGCTCTGGCCGAGATCGCGGGGGCGCTGGGCCGCGACTCCGATACACATCGACGCGAAGCGGAACGGATCACAAAGGCGCTCGTTGATCAGCTCTGGAGCACCGGCGACGAGATCTTTCTCGCCCGAGACGAGCGGTCCGGCGGGTTGCTTGGGGAGCGTACGGTCGCCGGACTGATCCCGCTGGTGTTGCCGGGGCTGCCCGCGGGTGTGCGCAACGCTCTTCGTGCCACGCTCACCGGACCAGCGTTCGGCGCAGGCCAGCCCGGAATGCTAGCTGTGCCGAGCTTTGATCTCACCGATCGGCGTTACAACCCTAGGCGTTACTGGCGAGGTCCGACCTGGCTTAATACCACCTGGCTGCTGGTCGAAGGACTCCGGGTTCATGACGGGGAAGCGCTGGCGCAGCGGCTGTGTGATGACATGGTCGCCCTGGTGTCAGGTGCCGGACTCCGGGAGTACTTCAATCCCCGAACTGGGGCCGGTCATGGCACGAGCAACTTCAGTTGGTCGGCGGCCCTGCTGCTTCATGTCTTGGCCGAGCGCGCGTGAGGTCACCCGAGGCCAGCTCCAGTACCTCATCAAGGGTGAGGCTGCGGCCGCGGTCAGTTGCCGCCGCGTAGGCGGAGTCGCCAAGCTGTGTCCGGAGCTGAGCCGCGGTTTCGTCATGCGTCGGACGCCGTCGGCCGCTCCGAACAGGGTTCCAGCGAATTCCGGGTCACCTGCATCAACAGCGACTGCGGCTAACGCCTCGAGGGCCCGGCCAAGACTCTCCTTGTTGTCCGGCACCGCAGCATGCTTGACAGCCTCACGAAGCCGGGCGCGGGCCATCTCGATATCGCCGAGCCGATGGCGTGCCAAGCCCAAATTGATGAGGGCGTTGCTCAAGAAAACCTCGGCCTTCACCTCGCCCGCATGCAGGAGGCTCTCTTCGAGATGTGGGATTGCGTCGGCGTACCGGTGGTGCAGCAGCAACGCACCACCTAGATTCAGCGAGGCGAACGCGATGCCCCATTCATCGTCAAGTTCACGGAATGTATCGGCTGCGCTTGCGAGCAGGTCTTCGCCTCTGCTCGGATCCCAAACGGCGTTGATCACGCCAAGGGGAACCGAAGCCGTTGCCGCGTGCTGGACATCACCAAGCTGGGTGTAGAGGTCGATTGCCGTCTCCAAAGCGGGAGCGGCTCTTTCGTAGTCGCCCTGCCCGAAGGCAAGCATCCCGAGCCCAAGGCGCGCGTGTGCACGTTCGGCAGCGCTCAGCGCTGTCTCATCGACGAGCACTTGCTGCACGACTTCTACGCTCTCGCTGAGAAGCCCGGCGATCCACAAGAACGGCCACATGGCTATCGCCATGCGGGCGACGCGACCTCCCTCTCCCACATCGAGAGACCAGCGCATGACAGCGCGGATGTTTGGCAGGTCGGCACGGTACTGCGCGATCACAGGACGCGGATCACGCCTTAGCATGGGCTCGGCCGCGAGAATGACGCCCTGGTAGTAGTCGGCGTGCGCCCGACTGAATCGTTCCGTCTCTCCCAAGGCCTCCAACTGCTCGAGTGCAAAGTCACGGACGACCTGCAGCATGGTGAAGCGTGGCTGTCCGTGCAGCGGGTCCTCGGTACGAAGGAGGCTTTTGTCCACCAGCGAGGCGATACCATCCAGAACCGCCGGCACGGCATCGTCGGCGCACACTGTCTCAGCTGCCTCCAACGGAAAGCCAGCCGCAAACACCCCCAGCCGGGCAAACAACCGACGTTCGGGGTCGTTGAGGAGATCATGACTCCAGGCGATGGTGGAACGTAAGGTCTGCTGTCGCGGTGGTAGATCGCGAGGGCCGCCGGTCAGGAAGCTCAGGCGGCGGTCGAGCCGGCGGAGAAGTTCCTCCGGTCCCACCACTTTGGTCCGCGACGCGGCAAGCTCGATCGCCAGCGGGATTCCATCGAGTTGGCGACAGATTTCGGTAATGGTTTCCAGCTGGTCTTGATCAAGATCTAAGTCGCTTCCGGCTGCGCGAGCGCGGTCGATGAAAAGTTCGACGGCGTCAGAATGCCGTAACACATCGGCGTCGTCGACGGCTGCTGAAATCTGCAGGGGTGGAACCTCGACGACGTACTCAGCTGAGAGACGCAACCGTTCCCGGCTGGTGACGAGCAACACAACCTGGTCCGTCTCTGTGAGGAGCTGCCCGAGGACTCCGGTGGCGTCTATCACGTGCTCGAAATTGTCGATGATCAACAACATCTTTCGAGGGCGGAGGTAGTTGAGAACCAAATCCATCAGCGACTGGCCGGGCGATTCGGGAACACCAAGAGACGAGCCGATCGACGACACGACCAGATCCGCCGATGACACTTCGTCGAGAGCGATCATCACCACACCATCGAACTTGCCAATCAGATTTGAGCCGACCTCGAGCGCCAACCGCGTCTTGCCGATTCCACCTGCTCCCACGAGTGTGACCAGGCGCGATTCGCCACTGGTCAACAGCTCCTGGACCATCGACTTCTCGCGTTCCCGCCCGATGAATCGTGACGCCGGCACTGGCAGCGGGCGGCTTGGCGGCCTTGCTTCTCCAGGCTCGCCGCCGAGATCGAATCGCTCGCTGAGGAGCACCGCAAGGTCGTCCGCGATCAGCGTGCCGAGCTCATCGCTGGTGCTGAAGCCGCGATAAGAAAGCCCATCGGATTGGATGCGGGTGAGCATTGCGCTGAGCTGTGGATCACGGTCCGGGGCTGGAGACTGCACGTAGACGAGCTTCGGCATGTCACCAGCGTTCAGATACTCGTCCTCCAGCCCGGAAACCTCCTGGTCGGGCGCTATCCATCCGTACTGCTGCCCGTAGATGCCAAGGAAGATGTCGCTTTGCCGCAGATAGGCGAGATAGAGATCTCGCGGAGGGTACGGCCGTGCGCCAAGCTCGAAGAGCACCGGGGTCAGCCGGAGTCGTTCGATGGCGGCACGAGCGGCGGCGCGTGCACTAGCCAGCTCCTTCATTGTCGAGCTGACGAAGATACGGAGCCGCTGGTCCGGCGTTCGGATGGCAATCATGCTGGCCTCCCGTCGACTGGCAGGTCAGCTTATTGTCTATCCGGCGGTGAGCAGACCGACACCGAGCGTGAGAGCCCCGATTGCAAGCGCGAGGCCGCCCGCGTAAACCAGCGTGATCACGCCGTTGGGCCGTTCTGCGTCGGGCCGGGTGACCGACAGAAAGAAGCCGAGCGGCATCAGAATCGGTGCCACCGCAAATGCCAGCCGGACCACCCACTTCAGCGGTTCGCCAAAGTCGGTCTGGTCCACCCACAGCAGCGCGACGAGCGCGAACACGACCCACACCCCGGCGTGGGCGTGGCCGGCCCGGAACATGTTCTGCCGCAATGGGTTGTCGAGGTATCCCGGAATGCGACGAGTCAGCATTGCCAGCAAGGACAATCCGCCGAACTCAACCGCCAGGACCGTAATCAGCAGAATCCCGGCCATGATCTGCGAAGCGGAAGACATCCCTCAGCTCCCGTCAATCCGCTCCATCACGTGCAGCCGGCGCACCCGCAGCTCGTCAACCTCCAGCTCACCGATGCGGAGCTGGCGTACGCTCGCATCGCCGATGCCCAGCCGGCCGATCGCCACGGCGCCGATCGCCAACGCCCCCATTGCTCCTGCTCCGACCGCCGCTGCAAGGAGGGCTGCGAATCCGAGCGATGAGGCGCCGGTGGACGTGGCGCCGGTTGCCCGAGCACCGATGGAGGAAACTCGCGGCAGTTGTCGAAAATTCTGAGTAGTCATGTCCGTAACGCTAGGCGGCAGGCTGTCCGTGTCTTGACGGCAAAATTGCCGGGTTCCTGGGAACAGTCTTCTCCTGGCACTAGTCCCAGGAGAAGTGAGCCAGCTCGGTGCGCGAACTGATGCCGAGCTTGGCGAAAACGTTGCGGAGATGGAAATCCACGGTACGAGTGCTGAGGAACAGCTGTGCCGCGACCTCGCGGGTGTGCAATCCACGTGCGACGAAGCGCGCCACCTGGATCTCCTGGGGAGTCAACAGCATGACCGTTGACGGGTCTCGTCTGCGTGCGGTCCGACCGGCGGCGCGCAGCTCGAGTCGTGCCCGGTCCGCCCATGGACGGGCGTTGAGTTGATCGAACATGTCGATGGCAACCTGAAGGTGGGATCGTGCGTCGACACGCCGGCGCCCGCGCCGCAGGAACTCACCGTAGGCAAGCTCAGTGCGGGCGCGTTCGAACGGTCGCTGTGATCGCGCATGCAGTCTGAGCGCTTCCTTGAAGAGACTTTGTGCGGTGTCACCCTCCGCTAGGAGCGCCCGGCAATGCGCGACGCGGGCCTGTGCGGAAACGATGCCCGTATGGGACGCGAAGGCATCAAGTCTGTCGAGCCATTGCAGCGCTTCCTCACGCCGGCCGGTCTGTATCGCTGCCTCAATGCGGTCCAACGCTGCTGCCGTGTCAGCCACGGCGGGATGCGACATCGCGATGAACCAGGTCACGGCAGACTCGGGATTGCCCAGGCTGACCTCGCGCAGCCCTCGAGCCCAATGCAGAGCGTCGCGTACCACGGCGTCGAAAACTCCCAGAGCATGCGTGGCTGCTACTTCTCTGGTTTCCGACAGCAGCGAGTGGAACCGTTCGTCATCCCCGGTC
>JAJTCL010000296.1 GCA_021323255.1 Propionibacteriaceae bacterium
ACAAATTTGCAGCATAAATGGCGATCGACTTGCGGCGAACCCCACTCCGCAGCACTTGCTCGGTCTCCGCATCATCTGTGCGGCTGATGCCAAGTCCAACTAACTGAGGCGAAGTGGCGCCATCTAGACCCCTGCGCTGCTCGACCAGGGCACCCGCGAGAATGGCCCTTGTTATGCGGCCCGGCGGACGTGGGGCATGTCGTCCCATCCAAAAGCTGCCCGGGTATCGCACTGAGACGGTTCACAGCGAGCGGAGGAGGAGGCCAGATGCCAGGTAACCGCGGCGTCGCGTACAAGGGGCCAGGAAAGGTCGAAGTCATCGATCTGGAGTATCCGGAGTTGACGCTCAAGGACGGTCCAGGCGTCAACCCTGCCAATGTCGGTCGCCAAGTCCCGCATGGGGCGATCCTGAAGTCCGTCTCCACCAACATCTGCTGCAGTGATCAGCACATGGTCCGCGGCCGGACCAGGGCACCGGCGGGGTGGTGCTCGGTCATGAGATCACCGGTAGGTCGTCAAGGTGGGACCCGGTGTGGAATTCATCGAAACCGGTGGCCTGTGCTCGTTACCTTTCAACATTGCCGAGCGGAAGCAGCGTAGAGAACATCACACCGTCGCGGAAGCCGGAGCCAACGCTGACCCTACCAAGCACTCAGGGGCGCTAAGCATTCGAAGCGCATGATGCCCTTCGCCAGGCGCCGTCCTGAGCTTGTCGAAGGGCTCGGGGCACATCAGGGGCGACGTATGGTCTTGCCATGACAGAACCGATCGGGTCTGCTCCGCTGGTCACCGTACGCGGCGAGGCCCAGCTGGAAGGCCCGCCGGATCTGGCGACGAGACGGCAGTCGAGCGGTCGAGCACTAGCGGGGTCCATGTTTATCCCGTTTTCAACCGGCGTACGCCGCCCAAGATCACCGGCTACCAGGGCACCTTCTCCACTCAGATCGTGGTCGCCGATCTCGAATCCCTGTCGGCGCTGGTGCTGGCGCTCACAGCTCTACCCAATAGCCAGCTAGACGGTCCCTGGTGGTCGTTGCGGCATGACAACGCGATGTACCGCCAGGCCCGACTGGCCGCGATCGCCGACGCCCGTCAGCGAGCAGACGACTATGCGGCCGCGTTCGGGACTGCGGTGGCCGATCTGGTGGAGGTCTCTGATCTCAATACCGGCTTCGGCGGCGTACGCGAGATGCGTGCATTCGCCGTAGGGAAGGGGGCTGAGGACGCCGCGTTCGAGTTCGAGCCGGCCACGCAGACTGTCTCGGGCCAAGTGACAGTCCGATTCAGTCTGAAACCGTCCCTCTGAGTCCAGATCGCCACGCTTACCGAACCCAGGCATAACTCAGGGCCGAGGAGCTGCGGAAACGCCGTCTCGCTGCAGTAACAATCTCTCGATAGATTCGACCCATGTTCGCCAAGGTGCTGGTCGCCAACCGCGGCGAGATTGCTGTCCGGGCCTTTCGAGCGGCATACGAGCTGGGCGTAAAGACCGTCGCGGTATATCCCTACGAGGACCGCAACGCTGTCCACCGGATCAAGGCCGATGAGGCATACATGATCGGCGAGCGCGGACATCCGGTACGGGCCTACCTCGGTATCGATGAGATCATCCGGGCCGCCAAGCAGTCCGGCGCCGACGCGATCTATCCCGGCTATGGGTTCTTGAGTGAAAACCCTGACCTGGCGCGTGCCTGCGCCGAGGTCGGCATCACCTTCATCGGTCCGCCCGCCGGGGTTCTTGAGCTCGCCGGCAACAAGGTCCGAGCTCTCCAAGCAGCCAAGACTGCCGGCGTTCCCACGCTGAAGTCCACACCCCCGTCGGCGAACATCGACGAGCTGGTTGCGGGGGCGGAAGAGATCGGCTTTCCGCTGTTCGTCAAGGCTGTTGCCGGGGGTGGCGGCCGCGGTATGCGTCGAGTCGACGACCCGAAGACGCTTCGGGAATCCCTGACTGCGGCCATGCGTGAGGCAGAAGGGGCATTCGGTGACCCGACTGCGTTTATTGAGCAGGCCGTAGGACGCCCGCGGCACATCGAGGTACAGATCCTCGCCGACACTCAGGGCAACACGATCCATCTGTTCGAGCGGGATTGCTCGGTCCAGCGGCGGCATCAGAAGGTCATTGAAATCGCGCCGGCCCCGCACATCTCGACCGAGCTGCGAGAGGCGCTCTGCCACGATGCGGTGCGCTTTGCCGAGTCCATCGACTACTCCTGCGCGGGGACTGTGGAGTTCTTGATCGAAACCGAAGGGCAGCGTGCGGGCCAGCACGTCTTCATCGAGATGAATCCGCGAATCCAGGTCGAGCACACCGTCACCGAGGAGATCACCGACGTCGATCTGGTGCAGGCCCAGATGCGCATCGCCGCGGGGGAGAGCCTGGGCGATCTTGGTCTCTCCCAGGAGGTGATTCGGATCAACGGCGCTGCACTGCAATGCCGAATCACCACCGAGGATCCGGCGAATGGCTTCCGGCCCGACACCGGAACGATCACCGCCTACCGGTCCGCCGGTGGCGCGGGCATCCGCCTCGACGGCGGGACGGTCGACATCGGTGTAGAGATCAGCGCCTACTTCGATTCCATGCTGGTCAAACTCATCGCCCGTGGGCGGACCTTCGAGTCCGCAGTGACCCGTGCTCGGCGGGCCCTGGCCGAGTTCCGGATTCGCGGTGTCAGCACCAACATTCCTTTCCTCCAAGCGGTTCTGGAGGATGAGGACTTCATGGCCGGCGATGTCTCGACGTCCTTCATCGATGAGAGACCTGAACTGCTGACAACGCATGCCCCGGCCGACCGCGGCACCAAGTTGCTGCGCTGGCTGGCGGAGGTCACGGTCAACCAGCCGCACGGCGCCGCACCGACCCAGCTCGATCCGGGAGAGAAACGCCCTGGCGGGATCGATCTCAACATCCCCTCGCCCAAGGGCTCGCGGCAGCGCCTTCTCGATCTTGGTCCGGAAGCCTTTGCCGCCGACCTGCGGCAGCGGGTCTCGGTCGAGGTCACCGACACCACTTTCCGGGACGCTCACCAATCGTTGCTGGCGACCCGGCTGCGTACCAAGGACCTCCTCCGCATCGCACCGTATGTCGGGCGGATGACCCCACAGCTTTTCTCGGTCGAGTGCTGGGGCGGGGCGACGTACGACGTGGCGCTCCGCTTCATCGCCGAGGATCCTTGGGAACGCCTGGCAGCACTGCGCTACAACATGCCGGGGCTGTGTCTGCAGATGCTGCTGCGCGGCCGCAATACGGTCGGCTACACGCCATACCCAACCAAGGTCACCACCTCCTTCGTCGCAGAGGCCGCCGAGGTCGGCATCGATATCTTCCGGATCTTCGACGCGCTCAACGACGTCGAGCAGATGCGTCCCGCGATCGAGGCGGTACGTGAGACCGGCAGCACCATTGCCGAGGTGGCGCTGTGCTACACCGGCGATCTGAACTCGCCGGCCGAGAATCTCTACACCCTCGACTACTACCTGCGGCTGGCCGAGAAAATGGTGGATGCCGGGGCGCACATCCTCGCGATCAAGGACATGGCCGGGCTGCTGCGCCCGCCGGCTGCCCGGAAGCTTGTCGCCGCGTTGCGGGAGAACTTTGATCTCCCGGTGCACCTGCACACCCATGACACCGCGGGTGGCCAGCTTGCGACCTTGCTGGCAGCCATCGATGTCGGGGTTGACGCGGTCGACGTGGCCAGTGCCCCGATGGCCGGGACCACCAGCCAGGTGCCGGCGTCTGCGCTGGTGGCCGCGTGCGCAAACACCGAGCGGCTCACCAACCTGGACCTGCGTGCCGTGATGGATCTGGAGCCGTACTGGGAGGCGGTACGCAAGGTCTATGCGCCGTTCGAGTCGGGGCTGCCTAGTCCGACCGGCCGCGTCTACGACCATGAGATTCCCGGTGGGCAGCTCTCCAACCTTCGGCAGCAGGCGATCGCGCTTGGGCTGGGGGAGAAGTTCGAGCAGATCGAGGCGATGTATACCGCGGCGAGCGCCATTCTGGGCCGGCCGCCCAAGGTGACGCCGTCATCGAAGGTGGTGGGTGATCTGGCGCTGCACCTGGTCGCAGTGGGCGCCGACCCCGACGACTTCGCCGAAAACCCGCAGCACTATGACATTCCGGATTCGGTGATCGGCTTCCTCAGTGGGGAGCTTGGCGATCCTCCGGGCGGCTGGCCGGAACCGTTCCGAACCAAAGCGCTGCAGGGACGTACGGTGCCGGTCCGCGACATCGAGCTCTCGACGGAGGATTCAGCCAGCCTCGACGACAAGGGAGTGGTACGGCAGGGCACGCTGAACCGGCTGCTGTTTCCCGGACCGACCAAGGAGTTCCTGGCCAACCGGGAGACCTACGGTGACGTCGGCCGGCTCGACACTCTCGACTTCCTCTATGGGTTGCAGCCTGGTCAGGAGCACGTGGCGAAGATTGGCAAAGGAGTCAGCCTGATCCTCGGCCTGTCGGCAATTGGTAGTGCTGACGAGCGCGGCATGCGGACCGTGATGTGCACGATCAATGGACAATTGCGGCCTATCCGGGTTCGCGACAAGTCGATCAAGGTCGATGTCAAGGCCGCCGAGCGCGCCGATCCGAGCAAGCCGGGCCAGGTGGCGGCGCCGTTCGCCGGGGTCGTTACCGTCACCGTGATCGAGGGTGATCAGGTTGAGGCTGGTGCAACCGTTGCCACGATCGAGGCCATGAAGATGGAGGCAGCGATCACTTCGCCCGTTACGGGTGTCGTCCAGCGGCTCGC
>JAJTCL010000297.1 GCA_021323255.1 Propionibacteriaceae bacterium
CGTGATCGACTGGGCCGAGACCTCGTGGGGTCCTCCTGACCTGGACGTGATGCATTCCCGAGCGAACTTCGTGATGCTGCACGACGTGGACAGCGCAGTCGCGTTCTCCAATGCCTATCGATGGCATGGCGGAATGCTCGACGACGATCAAGACGCTGAGCTCTTCTGGGCGGTGAGCGACATCCTCGGCTTCCTACCCGATCCGGCGGAGATCATCGCCGCGCTCATCCGCCACCGGCGAGACCTCACCGCTCAAGTAGTACGCGGGCGCCTGGAGCATCTGCTCATGATCACCCTCGGCGAAACTCGCCACTGATAACGCCGGTTCCGCCCGCTCTCACTGCTCGTTTCTCCGCACAGGGCCACAAACGATCGCTCTATCACCACATTTGAGCCACATTTGTGGCCTTGTGCGCAAAACGAGTGACCACTGTGACTAAGAGCGCACTGAATTCCGGCTGACCGCCTTGCCAATGAAGTTAGGTTGACTTAAGTTAGGCAAGCCTCACCTATTGCGTCACAGCAACGGACGTACTCAGTGAGTGAGGCACTACCGTACCGCGGGGGACGAGGAGAGATGTTAGCCAACTTTTTGATTGGCTTACGCGAAGGCCTGGAGGCCGCGCTCATCGTCAGCATCCTCATTGCCTACTTGGTGAAGTCCGATCGCCGCCATTTGCTGCCGCAGATCTGGATTGGCGTGGGCATTGCGGTCGCCATCTCACTCGGCTTCGGCGCGGCGCTCACCTTCGGCCCCAAGGGCCTCACCTTCGAAGCTCAGGAATTGATCGGCGGCCTGCTGTCCATCGTGGCGGTCGCTTTCGTCACGTGGATGATCTTCTGGATGGCGAAGGCGGCGCGCTCACTATCCGGCGAACTACGGTCCCAGATCGACAGCGCTGCTGAGGCCGGCCGGTGGTCGTTGGTCATCATCGCGCTACTGGCGGTGGGCCGTGAGGGCCTGGAAACGGCATTGTTCCTCTGGGCCGCTACCCAGGCTGCTGCCCAGGGCGCCGGTACGACTGCCGCCCCACTGCTGGGTGCCGCTCTTGGGCTGTTGGTCGCGGTCGTCCTCGGCTACTTGATCTACCGCGGTGCGCTCAAGATCAATCTGAGCCGCTTCTTCACCTGGACCGGCGCTTTCCTGATCGTCATCGCGGCGGGCGTGCTGGCGTACGGTGTGCACGACCTGCAGGAAGCTCGATTCCTGCCCGGGCTGAACAACCTGGCCTTTGACGTTTCTGAGACCATTCCACCCACCTCGTGGTACGGAACGCTCCTCAAAGGCGTGTTCAATTTCTCACCCGCCACGACCGTACTCGAAGCGGCGGCCTGGCTTCTCTACTTCGTGCCGACGATGACTCTCTTCCTCTATCAGAAGCGCCAGCGCGCGCAGACTCCCTCACGCCCAGCTCCTGAGCCAGTTGGGTCATCCGGAAGGAAATGATCATGACCCGACCGAACCGTCGGGCCGGCGATTTTGTCGTGCCTACACGTGTCCTTGTTTTCGCCTCGAGCTGCGCGGTTCTCGGCCTGCCCTTGCTGG
The DNA here is from genome assembly GCA_021323255.1 of Propionibacteriaceae bacterium. GTDB lineage: Bacteria > Actinomycetota > Actinomycetes > Propionibacteriales > Propionibacteriaceae > Microlunatus. Next base: position 1,547 of record JAJTCL010000297.1, read on the forward strand.
CCGGATGCACCGACAACACCTCAGCTGGGGATTCGGGCGCCGCGGCAAGCGCGAATCCACGGGCCTTGACCGTGCAGGCAACTGACTCTGAGTGCAAGCTTTCCGCAGCCAGCGCCCCGTCGGGAGCTCTCACTTTTGCTGTGACCAACGGCGGCACCAAGGTGACCGAGTTCTATCTCTACGGCGAGGATGGAATGCGCATCGTCGGCGAGGTGGAGAACATCGGTCCCGGGATTACCCGAGAGCTGGTGATGAAGGTCGCGCCTGGCAACTACATCACCGCATGCAAACCAGGCATGGCCGGTGATGGCATCCGCGCCCCGTTCTCGGTCTCGGATTCAGGTGAAGAGCAGGGGCCCTCCGGTAACGATGTCGAGCTCGTCGAGCAGGCGAACCAGAACTACCAGAGATATGTCGAAGACCAAACCGAGCAGCTGGTAGCGGGCACCGCACAGTTCGTGGCCGCCTACAAGGCAGGCAAAGACGACGAGGCCCGGGCGATCTACCCGGTGGCTCGGATGCACTGGGAGAGGATCGAGACCGTTGCGGAATCCTTCGGCGACCTCGATCCCAAGCTCGACCTGCGCGAGGCCGATCTCGAGCCTGGTCAAAAGTGGACTGGCTGGCATCGGATCGAGAAGGATTTGTGGCCCGCACGCGCCAAGAACTACAAGCAACTCAGCAAAGCCGAGCGCGTGGTGTACTCAGACGATCTGGTGAAAAACACCGCCATCCTCCAAGACAGGGTTGAGGACCTCACCTACACCGCAGATGAGATCGCCAACGGATCGCGTGGCTTGCTGGACGAGGTAGCAACAGGCAAAGTCACCGGCGAGGAGGAGTACTGGTCACGGACCGACCTGTGGGACTTCCAGGCCAACATCGAGGGCGCGTTGGTGGGCTTCGAGGGACTCCGCCCACTGCTCAAGCAGAAGGATCCTGAGCTCGATAGCCAGATCGCTGCGAAATTCGCGGCAGTGCAAGCGCTGCTGGACGCTCAGCGGGTGGGTGATGGATTCAAGACATACGACCAACTGAGTCAAGCTGAGATCAGGGAGCTCTCTGACGCAGTCAATGCGCTGTCAGAGCCGCTGTCCAAGCTGGCTGCCGCAGTCGTCTGAGTGAGGAATTCGACAGATGACGACGACTCAGGACCTGCAGCCTCAGCCCACTGAGACCGAAGCACCGCCCCCGCCGCCCGAGGAAGCGCCAGTGCGGCGGTCGGCCGTTTCACGGCGCGGCCTCCTCGGCGCAGCCGGAGCCGGTATGGCCGGGCTGGCAGCTGGCGCCGTCGGCGGCTACGCACTGGGAAGCCAAGAGACCGCCTCGTCGCCCGCTCTCTCGCCAGGCACGCGTACCTACCCGTTCTACGGCGAGCATCAGGCAGGCATCCTGACCCCGATGCAGGATCGGATGCACTTTGCGGCATTCGACGTGATCACGGATTCCCGCGAGGAGTTGGTACAGCTCCTCAAAGACTGGACCACTGCCGCCGCACGTATGACCCAAGGCCTCCCTGCCGGGGAGCTCGGACCGACATCGGGCCCGTACGCGGCACCACCTGACGACACCGGCGAGGCCATTGGGCTGCCTCCGGCGGGATTGACCATCACCTTCGGATTCGGTCCGACGCTGTTCGGTACCGAGGGCAAGAGTCGCTTCGGGCTCGCTGGCCGGCAACCCGCGGCGCTGCAGCGATTGCCCCACTTCCCCGCCGACAAGCTCGACCCGTTGAGGTCCGACGGCGACTTGTGCGTCCAGGCGTGTGCTGACGACCCGCAAGTCGCAATCCATGCCGTCCGCAACCTGGCCCGGATCGCCTTCGGCCGGGCCGCTCTGCGGTGGTCACAGCTGGGCTTTGGCAGGACCTCGTCGACATCGACCAGCCAGGCGACGCCGCGAAACCTGATGGGCTTCAAAGACGGCACCATGAACGTCAAGGCCGAGGACACCGCCGCCGTCGACGAGCATGTCTGGGTGCCAACCGATGCGGACAGCAAGGGCACCTGGCTGGCTGGTGGCTCCTATCTGGTGGTGCGCCGAATCAACATGACCATCGAGACCTGGGACCGGCAGCCGTTGAGCGAACAGGAGCAGGTCTTCGGCCGGACCAAGGCCGAGGGTGCACCGCTAACGGGCGGCAGCGAGTTCAGCCAGCCTGACTTCGATCTTCAAGACGGTGACCAAGAGCCACTGGTTGCGACGGACGCGCATGTGCGTCTGGTGCACCCGAGCAACAACGGGGGAGCCAAAATGCTCCGCCGGGGCTACAACTTCGTCGACGGCAGCGACCGCCTGGGCAGGATGGACGCCGGGTTGTTCTTCCTTGCCTACGTCCGTGACCCGCGTACCCAGTTCATTCCGATCCAGACCAAGCTTGGGCTAGGTGACAGGCTGAGCGAATACATCCAGCACACCGGCTCGGCCCTCTTCGCCGTCCCGCCCGGCATCGCTGAAGGTGAATACATCGGTCAGAGTCTGTTCGCCTAAGGCCGCTATCTCGAGGAACCGGTCACGAACTCCATGAATACGACACGATCTGTTGTGGTT
>JAJTCL010000022.1 GCA_021323255.1 Propionibacteriaceae bacterium
CCGACTATCCCGTTCGCCACCGCTGCTTTGAGTAGTTGATCAATCGTGGCCTGCACTTGATCCTTCGGCAGCACGCCCTGGAAAAGCGGGGCCAGCTGTCCGTTGATCAATGCGACAACAGTTGGGACCGCCTGCAGCCCGAGCGCCTGGACGATCCCAGGTGCCGCGTCCACGTTCAGTCGGGCCAACAGAAACTTGCCGTCTGAGGCGTTCGCGATCTCGATCAAGGCGTCCGAGAGCTGCTGCCCCGTGGCAACCCGCGGTGAGTAGAGCTCGACGACTACTGGGTGTTTGACCGACTTGCGAATGGTCTCCGCTTCAAAGGTCTGTTCGGTGACCTCTATGACGTACGACGCGCCGGCCGATCGCGGCCCGAGCGGCCCGCCGGGAGCAGACTGCCTTGCCTGCTGGGCAAGCTGAGAAAGATCAACGGCACCAGGACGGTTGAAGCTGGACGAGCTCATGCTGACCATCCTGGCAGAACCCCTCGTGGTCGGACCTGACGGACGGGAAAGCGTTTCGCCAGGGGCGCGTCGGGCATCGATGGAGTCACCACCGCCGCTGAGAAGTAGTCGCGCGCTGCCTGCGTTTGTCGGCAGAATGTGGCTCATGGCTCACCCTCGCGCCGGCCAGCCGGCTCTCCCCGAAGACCTCATCGATGTCGACACAGTCGTCAGCGCCTACTACGACCTCGTGCCCGATCCCAGCAATCCCGATCAGCAGGTGACCTTCGGGACATCGGGACATCGAGGGTCGAGTCTCGACACCGCGTTCAACGATGCGCATATCGCTGCCACCACTCAGGCGATCGTCGAGTACCGCGCATCCCAAAGCATCACAGGGCCGCTTTACATAGGGAAGGACACTCACGCGCTTTCCAAGCCTGCCTGGACGACCGCTATTGAGGTCTTGCTGGCCAACGGAGTCACCGTCTGTGCAGAGGCCGAGGAGGACTACACGCCAACGCCGGCAATCTCCCGCGCGATCGTCGTGCACAACGCGTCAGCCACCGCAAGCAATACTGCGGATGGAATCGTGGTGACCCCCTCGCACAACCCGCCCCGCGACGGTGGCTTCAAGTACAACCCGCCACACGGTGGTCCAGCAGACACTGATGCGACGAGCGCCATCGCGGCGCGTGCCAACGCTCTGCTCACCGACGGCTCGGCCATCCGCAGGAGTCCGTATGCGGATGTCGTTGCGGAGATCAATCACTTCGATTACCTCGGGGCTTACTGTGAAGACCTGGTCAACGCACTGAACCTGATGGCGGTGCGGGAGGCCGGTGTGCACATCGGTGCCGACCCGATGGGCGGGGCGAGCGTACAGTACTGGGGCTACATCGCTGAGAACCTCGGCATCGACTTGACTGTCGTCAATCCCAAGGTGGATCCGCGCTGGTCGTTCATGACCCTCGACACCGACGGCAAGATCAGGATGGATTGCTCCTCGCCCAATGCGATGGCAAGCCTGATCCGGAACAAGGACGAATACGACATCGCGACCGGCAATGATGCCGACGCCGACCGGCACGGCATCGTGACCCCGGACGCCGGGCTGATGAACCCCAATGCCTATCTGGCGGTAGCCATTCAGTACCTGTACGCGAACCGGCCCGGTTGGCGACAGGACGCCGGGATCGGCAAGACACTGGTGTCCTCATCCATGATCGACAGGGTCGCCGCCAGCCTGGGCCGGACACTGGTTGAGGTGCCGGTTGGCTTCAAGTGGTTCGTGCCGGGCCTGCGCACCGGCGAGATCGGCTTCGGCGGCGAGGAGTCTGCTGGCGCATCCTTCCTGGCACTCGACGGCAGCACCTGGACCACGGACAAGGACGGCATTTTGCTCGCGCTGCTCGCCAGCGAGATCAAGGCCGTCACAGGTAGCTCTCCGAGCGAGCTTTACGCCGAACTCACCGCTGAGCATGGTGCACCCGCGTACGCCCGTATTGATGCACCTGCCAACCGGGAACAGAAGGCCAAGCTGGCCAAGCTCGATCCTTCTGCGGTGACCGCCAGCGAGCTGGCCGGCGAACCGATTACCGCGATCTTGACCAAGGCGCCCGGAAACGACGCTGCCATCGGTGGACTGAAGGTCGCTACCGAGTCGGCCTGGTTCGCCGCTCGGCCGTCGGGCACTGAGGACGTCTACAAGATCTATGCGGAGTCATTCAGAGGTCCTGAGCACCTTGCCGAGGTCCAGGAGGCGGCCCGCGCCGTCGTCTCTGCTGCGCTTGGGGGTTAGCCAGAGGGAGGCAGCGAGCGTCGGCCACTGGGCGACGCTCTCCGCAACCGGACTATCTTGCATGCTGCGAGCGTCGGCAAATCGCCCGCCCGACGATCGGAGGAGCGAAGAGCGGACACGCCCGCGAGCGGAGCGAGCAAATCCAACACGGGCGTCCGCGAAGAGTGACGACGACGGCGGATTGCTGGCGCGCGATGCGCGAGCAGCAGGGGCCAGAATAGATGAGTGCACGCCGACGAACTGGCGGACCTGCTCCGCTGGTGCGCGGCGCTGAGCACCGATCCAGCCAACCTGGCCGGAGAAGTGATGGTTGCCGCGGGCCAGCGCTGGTCAGCGCTCGTCGACTCACCGGCAGACTTGCGCGAGCTCACCGTACGAACCTTCCTGCAAACAGTCCAGGCGCCGGACCTGGCTGTTCGGGAGGGCCTGGAGAGGTTGCCTGACGAGCTCCGTACCGTCCTCGCCGGGTATGACAGGCTACCGAAGCTGCAACGAGCAGTGCTGATGCTCAGCTACCTCGAAGGCATCACCAACACAGAGATCGCTGGAATCGTTGACCGAACGGCTGCACGGGTTCGCCTGGAAGGCGATCGCGGACTCGCTGCCATCGGCGGGGACCCTTACGCGGTGCGGGCCGCACTGGACATCACCAGCTGGCATCCGCCTGCTCCTGCTGGGGTCACCAGGGCCTTCCAGCGGCATGCCAAGGCGCGAGCCCGGCGGCGACGCCGGATCGGGCTGGTCGGGGTCGCGGTCGGAACAGCGGCGGCGGTGTTGTTGTCGGTCAGCGCTGTCCATCGGACGCCGATAGAACCGCGACAGCCAGGTGTTTGGGCGTTCTCCCATATGGTTCGACCTCTCCCGGGATGGTCAGTCCAGGGCCGAACGCTGGAGCGTCATTGGGAGACGACCACGTTGCGCTCCGACCCGCCTGAGAGCGGCAGGTGCTCGGTAGCGGTTGGCACCTCGGGCGCCACCTGGGTACGACGGCTGCCGCGCCACCCGACCAAAGTTCGGGTTGGCACGAGGACGGCTTTCTACGCCGACCGCATCTGGCGGAGCCGCGGCGGAGCGATGCTGTGGTGGGAGTACGCGGACTCGGCCATGGTGATCATTGAATGTGGCAACCTCACCGCTCCGCGAGAGGCGCTCCCGAAGCTGGCTGGCCGGGTGGCGCTGAGTGGGGAGCCGGTGTTGCTGCCCTATCGCGTGCGATCGGCTCCCAGCCGGTACCAGGTCTCCTCGATCACCAAGGGGCTGGTGAGCAACTCGACCGTGGCGTACCTGACTCGCAACGACTATCCCGAGGGCTTGCTGCAGATCAGCATTCGCTACCCCGCGAGCTTGCCGATGTACAGCGTAAATTACTCATCCTTGATGTCTCGTTACGCCAATGGCGGGCACGCCGGCGCCTGCCGGCCCTTCGGTGATAGCCACATCTGCGTTCGCGCCGATCTGCCGGCTCGGGGTTCATTCAACATCGCCAAGCAGCCGGCAGTGCTGGCTGTGCTTGATCGGATCGCCGCCAATCTCGAGCTTGCCCCCAGCGCTACCGATCTGGACAGCTGGTTCGATGCCCGAGAGGCCCTTCCTTCCTGAGCCCTTCTGGGCCGCGCGCTCACATCCGAAGACACGGGTTCAGCGTCGGCGCCCGAAGGCGATCACAGCGACCAGGCCGATGATGAACATGACCCCCAGAACGGTGCCTTCGATGCCATGGCCGGTCGCGATCAGAAAGACGCATGCTGCCAGGAACGCGAGGGTGATCACCACGCCGTAATTGAGACCCAGAGCATTGAGCCGAACCTCGCGCTGATCGAGCGCGGCGATGCGGTCCAACTCCTTCTCGATCACCGCACGGGTCTCGGCATCAGCTTCGGCGTAGACCTGCAGCGGATCCTGATAACGGTCGTACCGGGATGGCCGCTCGCTCATTGTTCCTCACTTCGCGGTTGATCGAAGATGTCGGCGCCCGATGCGCCGGATTCATCCGGCGACTCGGTCGACCCATTGACGAGATCCACCATCTGCTGCAGCGCCTGGCCGACCCGCTGTGGTGCAGCCGACGGGTCGACCGCATCGATCCGTGCGATTGCATAATTCATCCGGCCTCCCACGCTGTGATGGATCCGCTGGTATCTGAGCGGCGCGTACAGGTAACTAAACCCTTTGATCAGCGAGCCCGCTGGCGAGCCGGCAGGAATCTTCAGCCGCGGCATCGTCCAGCGACGCGGGGTGGTACTCGGCAGCCGGCGCGGGCGGCCGGAAGGAATGATGAAGACCAGCAGCAACGTGACGATCACCAGCGCGCTCCCGATCCCAATGAGCAGCCAGGCCCCGGTCCTCACGTGCACCTCCTGCGGCCAACCCTAGTCAGCGTGCAGCGGGCAGCCGCACAGCGACGCGCAGTTCGGGTTAGAAGCGCGCTGGCTCGACGTACTCGCCCCACTCGGCACGTAGTGCGTTGCAGATCTCACCGAGCGTTGCCTCGGCCCGGGCGGCTGCGAGCATCGGCTCGATCAGGTTTCCATCGGTACGGGCCACCTTGATCATCTTGACTAGTGCATCCTCGACTGCTGCCGCATCGCGATCGGCCCGGCGTGCGCGGAGAGTCTCACACTGCTGGACTTCGACCTCGTGGCTGACCCGTAGGATCTGCAGTGGTCTGGTCACCGTGGTGGTGTGTGCGTTGACACCGACGATCTTCTTGTCGCCCTTCTCGAGCTGGGTCTGATAGCGGAATGCGGAGTCGGCGATCTGTCCGGTGAACCAGCCCTCCTCAATGCCAAGCAACAGCCCGGAGGTGATCGGACCTACCTCGTGTTGTTGCGCCGAGCCGCCACCAAGATCTTCTATCCGGTCGAGGAGCGCCACCACCTCGGCTTCGATCTTGTCGGTAAGAGCCTCGACATACCAGGATCCACCCAGCGGATCGGCGACGTTGACCACCCCGGTCTCTTCCGCCAGAACCTGCTGGGTACGCAGTGCGATCTCTGCAGACTCCTCGGTTGGCAGCGCCAGTGTCTCGTCCATGGCGTTCGTGTGCAGGGAATTGGTCCCGCCGAGAACGGCGGCCAGGGCCTCGACTGCGGTTCGCACCACGTTGTTGTACGGCTGCTGAGCGGTCAGCGAAACTCCCGCCGTCTGGGTGTGGAAGCGCAGCGACTGCGCCTTGGCTGTCTTCGCGCCGTACCGATCACGCATCCAACGCGCCCAGATCCGCCGTGCAGCACGGAACTTTGCAATCTCCTCGAAGAAGTCGATGTGCGCATCGAAGAAGAAGCTCAGGCCGGGGGCGAAACGATCGACATCCAGCCCTCGCGACAAGCCGAGTTCGACGTATCCGAAGCCATCGGCGAGGGTAAAAGCGAGTTCTTGAGCAGCAGTCGATCCCGCTTCTCGGATGTGATAGCCGGAGACGCTAAGCGGCTTGTATGCCGGGATCTGGCGGCTGCAGTACTCCATCATGTCCGCGATGAGCCGCAGGTGGGGGGCCGGCGGGAAGAGCCACTCCTTCTGGGCGATGTACTCCTTGAAGATGTCGGTCTGCAGGGTGCCATTGAGGTTTGCGAGGTTGACGCCTTGCCGTTCGGCCGCCACGAGGTACATGCAGAAAATCGGCACGGCCGGGCCTGAGATCGTCATCGACGTGGTGACCGTGCCAAGATCAATTCCGGAGAACAGTAGATCCATATCGGCTGCAGAGTCGATCGCCACGCCACAATGACCGACCTCGCCGAGGCTTCGGCTGTCATCGGAATCGCGGCCCATCAAGGTCGGCATGTCGAAGGCCACACTGAGCCCTCCGCCACCGGCCGCCAAGATCATCTTGTAACGCTGGTTGGTCTGTTGGGCGTTGCCGAAGCCGGCGAACTGTCGAATAGTCCAGGGACGGCCGCGGTAGCCACTTGGGTACAGACCACGGGTGAAGGGGAACTCCCCAGGCCAGCCGATCCGCTCCATACGCTCGTCGGCGTCCTCATCCTCCGGCCCGTAGACCGGATCGAGTTCCAGGCCCGAGATGGTGGTGAAGTCGACGTCGCGAACCTGGCCTTTCGCCTGAGCCTCGGCAAAGGCAGCCGCCCAACGCTCTCTGCCACCAGCTCCGTGTGCGGTCATCGCAACCTCCAATGCTCGACGCCCTGGTAAACAAGGCTAGGCACAGCTGCGAGCGTCGGAAAATCGCGCGCCGCCGTGCTGAGGAGGAGTGAGCGGAGGTGCCTTTCCCTCCGCGAGCGACGACGAAGTAGGCGGATTCCACGCGCGATTGCGCGAGCAGCTCTCAATCAAAAGTCGCCTGCGGCCTCCCGCGGCTGAGTGAGCAGCCAGGTCAACTGATCACACTCCTCCTCGCTCAACGAGCTCAGGCCGAAACGCGCCTCCACGATTGCGACCGTCGCCTTCTCCATGACGAGTCTGCCCTTGGGCGTGATCGAGGCCAACACTGCGCGGCCGTCCTCCGGATGCGGCGTACGACTGATCAGATCGGCTGCTTCCAGGCGCTTCACCAGCGGCGTCACCGAGGTGGCATGCACCTGAAGCCGCTCACCGATCTTGCCCAGAGGCAACGCGCCCCGCCGCGAGAAGGAGAGCAAGACCAAGACCTCATACCGGGCGAAAGTCAGGCCCAATGGGCGCAGTAACTCATCCAACTCAGTGAGCAGCAACTGATGTACTCGCATCAAAGAGGTGACGGCCCGCATCCGGGGCACCTCGCCCCACTGCGTCGCCCATTGTTTAGCCGCCTCCTGGATCGGGTCAAACGGCAGACGGTGACGCTCGACAGTGCTCACGTTCCGTCGTCTTCTTCGACTGCAACGATCGGCTGGGGGATATCGCCCGCCATCACCATCCGCAGCACGTCCTCACGCTGATCGATATCTTTGACGTACCTGATCACGTTCAGACCCTGAACCTGTGCGGCCGACTCGAAGACGAAGTGCCCGTAGTTCAACCAGCGGCCGATGACGGATTTGTTGACCGTGATGTCCAAGATCCGAACGAGCGGGATGCTGGCGCGCGCCACGGACAGTACCCCGTGGACGCGGAAGACCCGCTGATTAGTGATCACGAACCGATCGCGGTATTCCTCCAGAATTCGCCACAACGCCTGTCCGGCCAACGCACCGCCGACAATGATGAAAACCCAATAGACCGGCGACTGGTACGCAAAGGCACTGATAAAGATCACAATTCCGATGGCGAGTCGGATCGCCGGCCAGGCACTAGCGGCCCAGTGCTTTTTGACCTCGACGACTTTCTCCTCGTCCGCTGTCGACAAGACGTATCGGTCCACGTGCGGATCGAGCCAACTGACCATGCCCATGGCTAGGCCAATGATTGGAAAAAGACAATGATCGAGCGGAACACCCTGGCAAGAGCTCCGAAGATGGCACGGACAGCGTCTGCGGCGGCCTCAGGTTGCGAAATCAAATAGAACAGCGCAAAGCCCACGACCAAGAAGACAATGAACCGCTTGACCCACCTCATCTCGGACCATTCATCCTTCCGGTCTTCCTTGCAGACTATTCGAACACGCTGCCGCATGTACAGGCACACGCCTGCATAGTCTTCTTTCTACCCGACGCACCGAAAGATTGGCAGCAGGCACGCCGCCAACCGTTCCGGCACAGCGCCACCGGCTCGAAAATCTTGCGTGCTTACAGACCGATCACCACACGGTCTGCCGCCGCGTACGGATCGAGCTCACCACGGCTCACCGCCCTGGCGAGGTCTTCCAGTCTGGCCTCACCATCGAGCTGAAACTCCGCGCGCACCTTCGCAAGTGCAATGTTCTCGACCTCTCGCCGGGCCCGCGCGATGCGGCGGGCACCGGCACGTCCCGTCTCAGCTTGTGAGGCTTGGAACCGGTCGATCACCTCCAGTAGTTCAGCAATCCCGCGATTCTCATGAGCGACGGTCGTGACGATCGGCGGTTTCCAGTCCTGGGGGCCACGGTTGGCCAGCGCGATCATCGTCCGCAGCTCCCGAACCAGTGCCTGCGCACCCTCGCGATCACTCTTGTTCACTGTGAAAATGTCGCCGATCTCGAGAATGCCGGCTTTAGCCGCCTGGATCCCATCTCCCATCCCCGGCGCCAGCAGAACGAGGACCGTATCGACCATCTCTGCTACCTCGAGCTCCGATTGACCGACTCCGACTGTCTCGACGATCACCGTGTCGAAACCTGCGGCGTCGAATGCTCGCAGCGCCTGCGGTGTGGCAACGGCCAGCCCGCCGAGATGACCCCTCGTCGCCATCGACCTGATGTAGACCTCGCGGTCGAGCGCGTGTTCCTGCATTCGAACCCGGTCCCCAAGCAGCGCTCCGCCAGAGAACGGCGAACTCGGATCCACGGCCAGTACCCCAACCCGTTCCCCACGCGCCCGAAGCCCGCGTACGAGGCAGGTGACCGTTGTCGACTTGCCAACTCCCGGCGCGCCGGTTAGGCCGATGATGTGCGCTCGCCCGGTGTCCGGGGCGAGCTCCTTGGAGATCATCGGCAGCGCTGGCGAGGCATTCTCGATCCAGCTGATCACGCGGCCCAATGCCCGCGGATTACCCAACCGGACAGCAGCAACGACCTCGCGTACCTCGCCACGGTCGAAGGACAAGCGCCCCCCGCTCAGCGGGAATTGCCATCTGCAGGAACGGTGATGATCAACGCGTCACCCTGCCCACCACCTCCGCAGAGGGCCGCAATCCCGGTGCCGCCTCCCCGTCGCTTCAGTTCCAACGCACAGGTCAGCACGAGCCGAGCGCCCGATGCGCCGATCGGATGGCCGAGAGCGATAGCACCACCATTGACGTTCACGCGCTCATCCGTCTCATCCGCACTCAGCCCCAGAGCGCGCGCGCTCGCGACACCCACCGCAGCGAACGCCTCGTTGATCTCGATCAAGTCCAGATCGGACAGGCTGATCTGCTGCTTCTTCACGGCAACGTTGATGGCGTTGGCCGGTTGAAGCTGCAAAGAGGAGTCGGGGCCTGCGACGCTGGCATGCGCGCCGATCTCGGCAATCGGGGTGAGTCCCAACCGAGCGGCCGCCTCCTGGCTCGTCACAACCATCGCCGCGGCACCGTCTGAGATCGGGCTGGACGAACCCGCGGTGATCGAGCCGTCGCGTCCGAATGCGGGTGGCAGCTTGGCAAGGGACTCCGCCGTCACCCCCTCCCGGATGGCCTCATCCCGGTTGATCACCAGCTCGTCCCCGCGCCGCTGTGGGATACGGACTTCTACGATTTCCTCCGCCATAGCCCCACTCGCGGTTGCCGCAGCAGCGCGTTGATGGGAGCGCGCAGCGAATGCATCTTGATCTTCCCTGCTGACCAGTTGCTCGCCCTGATTGCACCCGTCGGTCAGCGAGCCCATCGCCTGGTCGGTGAAGGCATCCCAGAGGCCGTCGTACGCCATGTGATCGATCATGGTCACGTCGCCGTACTTGAAACCCGACCGCGAGCGCGGCAACAGGTGCGGGGCCTGGGTCATCGACTCCATGCCACCCGCGACGACCACGTCGCATTCACCGGCTCGGATCAGCTGATCAGCAAGTGCCACGGCATTCAAGCCCGACAGGCACACCTTGTTGATGGTCAGCGCCGGGACCGACATGGCGATTCCGCCTTTGAGCGCCGCCTGCCGAGCGGGAATCTGACCCGTGCCAGCCTGAAGCACTTGCCCCATCACGACGTAGTCGACATGCTCAGGGGAAACCCCCGAGCGCTCCAACGCCGCTGCAATGGCATAGCCGCCAAGATCTGTGGCAGATACGTCCTTGAAGCCGCCAAGCAGTTTTCCGATCGGCGTACGCGCCCCGCCGACGATGACTGAGCTCAACTCCACCTCCACGCTCGCAGCCGTGCACTGACGATTTTTAAGAACTGCTCAGGCATCGCGCTTTGAATCCGCTTCGCCGTCGTCGTCGCTTGCAGAGGAAAGAACGTCTCTGCTCGCTCCTCCTCCGTGCGGCGGCGGGCGGTTTCCGACGCTCGCAGCTCAGTCACGTCCGGTGCTCTGTTCAACACCAGTCTGGCACCCTAATGTCCATGACCAGAATGCCCTCCGATCTGGAGAGGGTGCTGCCCGGCCTGCTCGGTCTTGATCATGTTGGCGTAGCGGTCGCCGATCTGGACGCAGCGGTGACCTTCTACCGTGATCTACTCGGCCTGCGGGTGGTGCATCGCGAAGAGAATCTGGATCAACAAGTGGCCGAGGTGATGCTGACCAGTGGAAAGGGCGGCCGGGACGGGGATCAGCTTCAGCTGTTGATGCCGCTGGAGGAAAACTCGGTGCTCCGGCGCTTTCTGGTGAGACGCGGGGGCGGTGGTCTACACCATGTGGCTTACGCTGTTTCAGATGTCCGGTCCGCGTCCAGGGTTCTGCGTCAATGCGGTGTGCGGCTGCTTTATGATGCACCAAGAGCCGGTACCCGCGGCTCGCAGATCAACTTTGTCCACCCCAAGGACACCGGCGGCGTTCTTCTTGAGTTGGTCGAGCACGCCGGGGCGGATCCGCACAGTGCCCAAGAAAATGGGGGCTGAGCGAATTGGGGCTGAGCGAATGGCCATCGCTCACGCGGGCACAGACTCGGCGTCAACACCTATTTTCGGAGAGGGTTTCTTGCGGTGAACGCATCAGACAATACGGGGCTTGGCCTGTTCGACGACACAGCAAGCGCAGTCGGGAACTTTCCTACCGCTTTACGCGGCTATGACCGAACGGCGGTTGACGACTACGTCCGCACCCTCGAGGAGAGCGTGGTCAAGTCCCGTAGACACGCGACCCAGCTTGAGCAACAAGTGACTGTCCTGCAAGACGAGATCGCCTCCGGTGGCGACGGCTCCGAGTCCAAAGAGGTTGACTACGCCAACCTTGGCGGGCGCGCCAACGACATTCTCCGGCTCGCTCAGGAGCAAGCGCGTGAGCTGGTGCAGAATGCGGCGCTCGAGGCCGAGAAGGTCAAGGAACAAGCCCGGCGTGAGGCCGACGGACTGCGCAACTCGGCTGCCCGGGAGGGTGACGCCATCAAGAGCGGCGGGGCCGCACAGATTGATCAGCTGCGCAGCAAGTTGCGCGACGAGGTCAAGGCCCAGGTCGACAAGGCCAAGGCTGAAGCGGATGCGCTCGTTGCGGCTGCCAGGCGGCAAGCCGAGTCGGTGCGCCGAGAGGCCGACAATGAGGCGCAAGCGACGCGCCAGAATGCATACCTCGACACCGAGAACCTGCGCCGCACCGTTGAGCGCGAGGCCGCAGAAGCCAGATCCAAGCTGGCTGCCGAGCGGGAACAGGCGATCGCGCAGCTGAAGTCCGCTCACGACGAAGCGCAGCAGAAGACTGCTGCATTGCTTGCAGAGGCGACGAAGTATCACAGCGAGTCAGCAGATCGTTTGGAGGCCGACCTCGCCGATGCCGCGCGTATTCGCGCAGAGGCTCTGGCCGAAGCTGAGCAGACCAAGGCCGCCGCCGTTCAGGAGGCTGAAGCTCGGATAGCGACAGCGAAGAAGCAGGCTGCGGCCATCAACGAGCGGACCCAACAAGAGTTCGCCTGGCGGAAGCAGCAGCTGCGTCGTGAGACGGACTTGCTCCATCAGCGCAAGCAGGCGGTGTTGGGCCAGCTCGCCAGCTTGTCGGCACTCGCGGAGCAAACGGCGAGCGCCTTCCCCGACCTGGACGACCCCAACGACCTGGAGGGCGAGGTCGGCGATCGCACCGTGATGCGTCCTGACATGTTGCCGCCTGCAGGTCCGAGCGAGGACAGCTCTGCCGGGAGCAAAGCAGGCAAGGACAGGAATGGTGGCAAGTCGTCTGACGAAGGCGACGACATTGAGATCGACGGTGACGCCACTGTCCTCGTGGCCCCGTCCGACCTTTCAGGCGAAAGAGCCAAGACCAAGTAGTTGGTCCGAGACCAAGTAGTTGGTCCGCAGGCCAGGCGTTGATCATCACTAGCGCTTTGTGAGCCGCTCGCGCATCGCGCCGTGTGTCCGCCGCCGTCGTTGTCGCTCTCAGAGGGAAAATGCTTACGCTCGCACCGCCTAGCGGCGGCGCGCGATTCCCGACGCTCGCAGCTGCCGCTGGCCCTAGGCTTCGGGTGCCGTTACCCTGATATGACTCGGGGTAACGGCACTTTGGCGTGTAAGGAGCCAGCGTGAACACAGCCCCAACAGGTGACCCGCATGCGGAGGACGGCCGCTTTCCGCTGTCGCGCAAAGGGTATGACCGCGAGGCCGTTGATCATTTCGTGCGAGCGACGCAGGCCCAGATCGCTCAGCTGCTGCAGCAGTACGACTCTTTGATCGCCTATAACCATGAGCTTCGGCAAGCGCTTGACGACGCTCATGCACGGGCGAATCACGCCGACTTCTCCGCACTCGGCGGTCGGGTCCAGGAAATGCTGCACATCGCCGAGGAGCAGGCTGCCGACATCACGCAGGCCGCCATTCAGGAAGCGGATCGGCTAACCGCCCAGAGACAGGCTCAGATCGATGAGCTCCGCCAGAGCGCGTACGCCGAGATAGCGGAAACACGAGACGCCCAGCGTGCTGAGCTGGACGCCCTCCGCGAGCAGGTTGAGCGAGATGCCGCGCAATTGAGGGAGCGCGTTACGGCTGAGGCTCAGCGGCTGTTGGCCTCAGCTCGATTGCAGGCCGAGGCCGTGCGCACTGAGGCAGCGGCAGCCGCCACGGGGATGCGCAAGGCCGCCAGCTTCGAGTCGCAGGAACTTCTTGCCGCCGCAGATCGTGACAGCGCGGCTCTGCGTCAGGAGGCTGCAGACCAGCGTGAGCATGCGATGGCCGAACTCAAGGAAGCGCAGGAATCCGCGAACCAGGCCATCCAGGCAATGCTGTCGAAGGCGACTGAGCTGCAGCAGTCGGCCGGCGAGCACCTGACCTCAGAAACCGAACAGGCAGCAAAGCTTCGCAATGAAGCGCTGGCGGAGAGAGAACGCATCAAGATAGAGGCCAGCGGCGATGCGGAGAAGATCATTGATCGCGCCCGACATGAAGCCGCGATCATCGACGAGCGGGCACGTCACGAGCTGGCGCTGCGGCGCCGCCAGATGAGGGACGAGCAGGAACTACTGACGCGACGCAAGCACGCGATGCTCAACCAGCTCGCTTCGGTGAGTGCGCTGGCAGTCGAGACTGCGGAGAACATGCCTGAGGTGCCGGATGAGTATGACACGGCATTCTCCGAGGTCAGTGCCGGCGCCCGACCCGGCAGCCCGGCAGCCGAGCTAGAGAGTGATCCCACTATCGGCAATGCTGCGGATGAGGCCGACGATGTTATCGAGCAGGGCGGCGCGGCCGAGGACGGTGTCACAGCCGAGCAGGGCGTCGTGCTGGATCAGGCCGATGAGAGTGCCCAGCACAGCGAAGCCGATGATGCACCCGATCAGGGCATCGAGGGCGCCGATGGCGACCAAACCAGAGACGAGCCTGACCACCAGGTGCCAACTGAGAAGCCGGAGTTTGCTCAGGCGAACAAGTCCTGACTCGCGCTGCTAATACAGCCGGTCGTCGGCGCTATCCAGTCCGCGCAGAAGGTCGTAGTTAATCCTCACGCAGTTGATACCGCGGTCGTTGGCCAGCACTTTGTGAGGCTTGATCAGCTGTGCAGCCGGATGCCGCCACCGCGCCGAGCAGTGTGTCGCGACGCAACAGATCGAGATATCGACTCAGCTGTTCGACGCCCGGTACTCGAGGTCAGGTTCTCGAACATTTCTATGGTTCCCTAACCTGCCCTGGGAGCGGGGGACAGGTCGCTATCGGTGCCACCGACCTCCCTGTAATAGCCAATCGCCAGATTGACGGCATAGTCTCGATCGCAGCCCGGAGCTTAGGGTCCTGGAGACGGGTGACCCTCCCTTTCGGTACTGACCGTTTAGATGGCTGGCCCTCTTCGGTGAGCTCCCGGTCTGCTTCGCCCATTGACTCAACCTGCGCCGCGTCAAGCCTCGGCAGCATGTATGCCGAGGGCTGGAGCCTGGGCATTCATTGGGGCACGGTCAGCCAACAGCTTCAGAGTGCCGGCATCACGATGCGTTTGAGCGGTCCTCCCGCTTATCCTGCCTCCACACAGCAGATCCCCTCATGATCATCTTCCTCCTCCTGCTCATCGGTTTCATCGTTGAGCGGTCGAGCTAACCCGTTATCAGTGAAATCGCCCTTTGCTCACTGGAGTTCCGATGAATCGGTACGGTCTGAGCGTGAGAGAGCAGCGCACTGCATTGCAGACGCTAGCGGTTGTGTCGGAGTAGCCCTGCCCGCGCGGATCACATATGCGATGCCACCGGTGGCCACCGCGTCGACACCATTCCACCGAATTGTCGCTAGTGGCAATGCTTTTTACGGGTGGCGTGCTAGGTACAAGCTCCCGTGCCAGCTGCGTCAATGAAAAACTGACTTGTGTACACCGCCTCTCCGGGATCGAGTGGATCATTGTTCACCGTTACGGTCAAAGTATGACTGCCTGCCGGTAGCTCATGTGGCCCCACGACTCGCCCTTGTACCAGGACAAACGCCTTTCCGGAAGGTATCAAGAAGGGTTTGACGGGCTGGCGCTTGGTCTGAAACGGCTGACCATTCAATTCAAATGTCATCGTTGTGGGTGCGAAAAGGGCCTTGGCCTCTGCGAGGGTGCTTACCCCATTTTCCTTTTCGTCAAGAGCCATCCCCAGGAGGAGGGCGTGAAAGTCTTCCTGGCAGTAATGCTTTCCGTCCTCGAAGAAGGGCTTAATGGCCACTTGCTGGTTTGGATCATCCGGTGCGCCCTCGCCGTGTAG
>JAJTCL010000298.1 GCA_021323255.1 Propionibacteriaceae bacterium
GAGGTCGACGACCCAACGCGCACCACCGATCGGCTGACGGCCGGCGGCGCCGAGCTCATCGCGCCGCCGACTGTGACGCCGTGGCGATCGCTCAACGCACGACTGCAGGGTCCGGCCGGTGTGCAACTGACGATCTTCACTGAGTTGGAGAAACCTGGGAGTGATCATGGCCACGTCCACACGGGTTAGCGGCTTCAGCCCGGCGGCAACGCAGTTCTTCGAAGATCTCGAGGACCAGAACAGCAGAGAGTTCTGGCTGGCCCACAAGGATCTGTTCGAACGCGAGGTGCGCGAGCCGATGGCCGCCTTGCTGGACTCCCCTCCCGAGGAGTACCAACCGTTCAAGGCCTTCCGCTAGTGACGACCGTTACGGTCGGCATCCCACGCTATTCGATTGCACTCTGACAAGCTGTTCGCGAGTTCCGACTCCTTCGTCGCCTGCGTTGCACGGTGCCTGCACTCATGATGCTGCATCCGCAAGCTTCTGCAGTCGTCGGAAGCGGACAGCTCGTCATAGTGCATGTGCGTGGGATGTTCACGCTGTACATGGCATGCCTGCCATGTACAGCGTGAGCGAGCCGGGTACAGCTCGACGCTGATCAAGCTATCCGGCCAGGCACCCGATCGATTGCCGACTCTGGTGCCGTACGCCAAGACTTCCGATCGAAGATCAACAGCGCCACGACGAGTAATGCCCAGGCAATAAACCACATCCAGACCTGGCGGTCGGCATAGGGTCCAGCCGGCCAGAAGAGCTGATGATTGACACAACCTTCAGTGACGTGAGCGATGAGCGGGAACAGCACACTGCCACCGGTCCGGTTGAACAGCCAGGCGTACCAGAAGGTGACCAGCACAGTCGATCCAATGTCCGGGAAGCCAAGGTCGAATTGCGGCATGAAGACAAGTGGCAAGTGCCAGCAAGTGATCAACGCTGCGAGGAGGGCGGCAGATGCCAAGGGTGACCATTTCGATTGGAGCCGCGGCTGCGCGAACCCACGCCAGGCCGGCTCCTCTCCCAATGGGCCCTCAAGCGGATTCACCATGCTCAGCCCGAAGACCATCAGCACCGCATACCAGGGCTGGAATTGGGCCAGCGAGGGAGCAGGTGCACCGGCCGCCATGTTGAGACCGACCGCCACCGCGTGAACCAGCAACGGCAAGCCGATGGCAGCCGCATACCAGATCCAATTCACTCGCCACCGAATGAGGCGCCGACCAAGCTGGGCTAGCCCTCGCCAACCCTCGGCAATGGCGACGACGATGAGGGCTGAGAACAGTGGGGAGAATGCGAGGAAGCTGCCGAACGGTAGGGTCGACCACGCGATCAGGTATGAGAGGGCGAAGAAGATCACGAGCTCATAGCGGCGTACGAAGCCTCGAAAACGGGTCCACCCGGTTGGGGATGAGCTTCCGGCTTGATCATCAACGGGACCGCTCTCGGTTGCGGACTGGTCGGCAGCAGCACGACCATCCGGCTCGTTTTGCACAATGCGGGTCTTCATGCCACTCCTCGGGTTCCGCGCGGCGCGAAGCGTCGCAATGTTGTTGTCGTTACACTCCACAAACTTCCACGCGGTGGGACGGCATGACAGACGGCAGACCCGTGATCAGGGAGACGGTTTTCTGGTGAATCAGCCGGTGGCCCTGTAATTCGGCTTCCCGCCAGCACTATCGTGAACTCGCGAGGAGAGGTTGGGATGACTGCAGTTCTCCCCAGGTTGCCCGAACAGCACAGAGCGCCTCCAAAACCAGCTCTGCTGTGGACGCTCGGAGTGGCGGCGGTCGCCTCCTGTGCAATGACTGTCGTCCTCGCGCTCAGCGAGGACCTGTACCAACCTGCTCTCCGGGTCCTGCTGGTCATCTGGACGACACTTCCATTCATCTTCGCCGGGATCGTGGCATGGCGCCGCCGGCCTGACAGCGCCTTCGGGCCGTTGCTGATCCTGGCGGGATTCGTCCATCAGCTCTCTATCCTGCAGTGGACGAGCCAGCCATTGCTCAATACCGTGGGGCAGCTTTGCGACCTTCTGGTTGTGGCAATTTGGTTGCACGTCTTCCTCGCCTATCCCACAGGTCGGCTTGCTGGTCGGACCGAGCGGGCGATAGTGATCACTGCATATGTGGCAGCCGTGGGACTCCAGATCGTAGTGCTCATGCTGGGCGGTTTCGATGATCGCCACCTGCTGACCGTGGCCGAGCAACCAGCGGCGGCGGAGGCAGTGCAGAACGTGGAGTTGTTGCTGCTCAGTGCGCTCGTGCTCACTGGTGTGGTGCTGCTTTGGCGCCGTTGGCGGTTGCTGCCAAGGTGGCAGCGGCGGCGGCCTGCCCAGATCGTGATCAACTGCTTCAGCCTGACGTTGGTGATGCTCGCCGCCCTCCTCATTGCCGGCGCGTTCCAGCTTCCGGCTTTCGAGATCATCCGGCTGGCAACCTTCGCGGTCGCCGGATTGGCGCCACTCGCCTTTCTCGCGGGACTCCTCGATGCCCGCCTCGCCAAGGCAGGTGTCGGCGAACTTCTGGTCCAACTGCAGGCCAACCCGGTTCCAGATCTCAGGGAACTGCTGGCGGGGGCGTTGCGGGATCCCACCTTGTCCTTGATCTACTGGTTGCCCAAATACGGCAGCTGGGTCGATCAGGACGGCAATCCCGCCACTCTGCCCGAGCCGGGCGGAGGCCGCGGCGTCACTCTGATCAAACAGAACGGCGAGCAGGTCGCGGCACTGGTGTACGACGCCACACTCGGTGAAGAGCCAGAATTGGTGGAGGCCGTCAGTGCTGCGGCTGCCATCGCCTTGGAAAATGGTCGGCTCGAAGCAGAACTCCGGGCTCGGCTGCAGGAACTACACGGTTCCCGTACCCGGGTCGTGGAGGCCCAGCAGAATGAACGCCGCCGCCTGGAACGCGACCTGCACGACGGCGCACAGCAGCGCCTGGTCGCCCTGGCCCTGGAACTCGGCGTGCTCGCCGAACAAGCGGACGGCGACCCCGCTTCCAAGACCAGGCTGAAACGGGCGCGCGGCGAGGTAGCACAGTCACTGGACGAACTGCGGGATGTGGCTCGGGGTTTGCATCCCGCCGTCGTGAGTGGGCATGGGCTGGCCATTGCCCTCGAGTCGCTCATCGCCGTTACCCCGCTGGAGGTGGAGTTGAAGGTTGACGGACTGCCCCGGCTTCCGGAGCACCTCGAGGTCGCTGCCTACTACGTTGTCTCCGAAAGCCTGACGAACGCGACAAAGCATGCGCAAGCCAGCCAGGTCACCGTGGACGTAAGGGTGGCCGACAAAACCTTGATCGCCGAAGTCGTCGATGACGGCAGCGGCGGCGCGGACTCCGAACGTGGCACTGGATTACGCGGGCTGGCTGATCGGGTCGAGGCTTTGAATGGTCGGCTACAGATCTGGAGTGTTGCCGGCCACGGCACGCGAGTACGAGCGGAGATTCCGTGCGGGTAGCCATCGCCGAGGACAGTGTGCTGCTGCGGGAGGGCGTTGCGCAGCTGCTGACAGACGCCGGCATCGAAGTCACGGCTCGGTGTGGGACAGCGGATGAGTTGTTGGCGCATGTCGCCCAAGACCCGACAGATGCCGTCATTGTCGATATTCGGCTACCACCAACCCACACCGACGAGGGGATGCAAGCCGCGCTCACGATTCGCCAGCGATATCCGGATGTGGGTGTGCTCGTCCTCTCCCAGTATGTCGAGGTCGGGCTGGCGATGCGGCTGCTTGCCGACTCCGCTGAAGGGGTCGGTTACCTGCTCAAGGACCGGGTGAGCGAGGTCAAGGAGTTCATCGCGGCGCTCCGCCGGGTCGCCGATGGAGGTTCCGCCCTGGATCCCACCATCGTTTCGACCATGCTGAAGCGACACCGTAGCTCGGACCCTTTGGATTCGCTGACGCCACGGGAACGTGAAGTGTTGGGGTTGATGGCAACGGGAGCCTCCAACGCCGGTATCGCTGATTCGATGGTGATCACGCAGCGAGCGGCTGAGAAGTACGTGTCGACGATCTTCACCAAGCTTGGCATTCCGGCCACCGGAAGCGAATCGCGGCGGGT
>JAJTCL010000299.1 GCA_021323255.1 Propionibacteriaceae bacterium
ACTCGACAACGCATTTGCCAAACGCCTGGCGGGAGAAGTTCGGCGCCAGGACCGACTGGACGTGGAGCTTTCGGCTCTCCGAACTCCCTTGCGGCAAGACTCGGCTGCACCTACGGGTCCGCGGGCGAACCGCGCCTCCATGGTTGACTGCTACGTACCTGGCCACCATCATCCCGGCCGACTTCATCATGGCCGGCGGGATGCTGCGCGGGATCAAACGACGCGCCGAATCTGGCGCGTTGATGCGGTCGTCCGGCAGGTCACCACTGGTTGCCCCCAACGCGCCGATCTAATGAACCTCCGGGAGCGGATCCTCGGCGTCGGCATGCGCCGCCGCTTCCAGGCGCGTGTGGACCAGCTGAACCTTCCGGCAGGCTCAGTTGACACGGCACCGGTCTCGGAGGAGGACATCGCCGCTCTTCCCAGCCCCGCCCGGCGATACCTGCGTTTCATGGGTGTTGTTGGCCGGCCACGCGACTGGTCGTTCCGCGCCCGCTTCGTCGGCGAGTTCAGACAGCGGCCGGGGCAGAAATTCATGACGTGCGAGGCGTGGCAGTACAACACGTCTCGGGTCCCGGCGCGCGTTTACTACATGCGTATCGACTTCGCTGGCGTGTTGCCGATGTTCGGTGTCGATGTCTATCGGGCCGGACAGGGCCGTATGCACGGCAAGCTTCTCGGCCTGATCACCGTGGCAGATGGTTCGGGACCGGAGTTCGACCTGAGTGAACTGACGACCTACGTCAATGACGCTCTTATGTTCGCCCCGTCCATGCTCCTCACGCCAGCCGTCACCTGGGCGGCGGTCGACGATTACTCGTTCGACGTAAGGATGTCGGACGGAGGAATCAGCGCGACCTCACGGGTCTTCGTCGACGCGCACGGCCGCATGGTCGACTTCAGCACCACCGATCGTTGGGCAGCTCTCCCGGGTGGGATGACCCGGGCTCCTTGGACCACGCCGATCGATGGCTGGTCTAATCACGGGGGCCGGTGGCTGCCGACCGGCGGGCATGCCATCTGGCACCTTGACACCGGCGAGTTCGAGTACGGGCACGGCCGGTTCGTCCAGGAAAGCATCGAGTTCAACATGCCGCCCGGAGCAGTTCAAAGCTGACACTGGAGATGCTGCCCCTTCCATGGCCGCGGCCTGCGTGACTGCGCTGCGGCCGAGCGCGGCCTCAAATGAGGAGGCCCTGGAACACCTCGTACACCAGAAAGGCTGGCCAGACCAGCGCCTTGAGGATCGCGAGCAGATACTCGCCGAACGAGTCGGCTTGCTGCCAGAAGACGACAAGCGCGCCGATCAGGCCTAGACCATAGACAGCGTTGCCCCGCCTGCGCTGCCTGACTCACGCTGCGCTGATGATAGGAGGAACGTCTGGAATCGGTCATTGTCGCCTCCTCAACCTCCTTCGATTCTGTCGGGCTCACAGATGAGTCAGGCAGGGTCGCACGTCCCAACTCATTCGTGCCCTAATGCCCAGGAGTCCGGTCAGCCCGCATCCAGCGGAGGGTGAGAGCAATCTAGTTTTATCTCAACCTGTCCGTCGTCCGAGCACGAGGTACGCGAGTGGCCCGACTGGCTGGACGAAGCAGCCGAGCAGCCAGAGCGGCTTGGGTCCGCGTACCTGGCTCGCGGGCCGCCGGGCGAGGTCGACTAGCGCAGTTGCAGTGAAAGCCAACTCCACAGAGGCCAAGCCGAGGATCAGCCCTTGCTGGGTCGGTGTCAGGTCACCCCACCGCTTCTTCGAGGCCATGATTCAAAGTAACGCAAAAGCGACCGACCGGGCGTCACAGGTGACTGGGTCGTCGTGCATCACAGGCGTCAAGACGGTAGGCTGCAGGGCCACTCTCTGAGGGTGCAGCGTCGTCAGGTGATCAGCTAGAGAATGCGCCTCACACCAGCGACTCGGCTGATGAGAAGACGGTTTCACCAGTCTTGCCGTGCTGCTTGGTGCTGGTGGAGTTGCCATTGGTTGTGTTATTCACCTCGAGATGCTCGCCTACCGGCGAGCAATTCCGAGGCGCCCCGATCCTGGCCTGGCCGCGTCGTACGGAGTCAAGGTGATCTTGGAGGGTGGCTAAAGGTCCCAAGGATCGAGGTTCAAACGACCCTGGCCCCCAGCCTCCCTCGAAGCCAAGCTGACTGTGAGACCAGATCACCTGGTCCGTGCCCGGAGGAGGCCACGATGTCAACCACGGTCAAGCGACCGGAGATGCCGCATCCTGAGGGAACAGAGAAGGCCACGACCGGGATCACTGCCTTCATCAGGCGGCACGCCGTGCCCACTTACTATGGTCTCGCGTTCGCCATTTCGTGGGGAGGGATTCTCCTCATCCTTGGTCCCGATGGGTTGTTCAGCACGGGTGCAACGATGCCGCTTGCTGGCGGCGCAGCACTGCTCGCAGGCCCGTCCATCGCAGGCGTCTTGCTCACTTGTCTGGTCGATGGCAGGTCGGGCCTTCGCCGGCTCCTATCTCGACTGCGGCGATGGCGGGTCGACGCTCGCTGGTACGCGGTGGCGCTCCTGACCGGCCCGCTCGTGATGGGCGCAACAGTGTTCGTCTTGTCGCTCGCGTCCCCGGAATTCCGCCCTGACATCACCACCGCCGACAACAAGCTGAGCATCGTGGTAACAGGGATCGTGGTAGGGCTCATGGTGGGTTTCTTCGAGGAGCTTGGCTGGACCGGGTTCGCCCAGCCGAGGCTGCGGCAGCGCTACGGCGTTGTCACGACAGGGCTCGTGATAGGTCTGCTGTGGAGCGCGTGGCACTTCCCCATGTTTGCGGGCACCACGGATCCGACAGGCACCCTGCCGGCGGCTCTTGTAGTCGCGGTCCTCTTGTTCGCTTGGCTGCCTCCGTACCGCGTGCTCATGGTGTGGGTCTACGACCGGAGCGAGAGCTTGCTCATCGCGATGCTGATGCACGTGCCGATCAGCGTTACCGCGTTCGTCTTGGCCTCCGAGGCGACGTCAGCAACCGCGCTCGTGGTCCCAGTGCTCGTCTGGGGCGCAGCGTTCTGGTTGATCGTCACGGTAGTGGCGTGGGCGAATGGCGGCACCCTCACCCAACGTCCGGAGGCGGCGGCGCAGGAAGGCGGGCCGGTCTGACGCGGATGGGCTAATCGATAAGTGACGAACCCAAGACCGGCGGAGCAGGAAACCGCCCAGATCCTCCGGCCGACCCAGCATCACGACCCTGTAGTCGAGCACCTCGAGGCCTCGATGAAATCCACAACTGACCCTGTCAGCGAACGCGTCCGGAGGTGACGAGACCCCATGAACTCGACTTCGACAAGCCGGCCCGAGACTCGGCTGGGCCGATACCCCGTGATCTGGTTCTTCGCGTTGGCCTACGCGTTCTCGTGGCCGTTCTGGCTGCTGTCCCATCTCGCCGGCGGGGCGTTGGGCACTGTTTTCATAGTGATCGGCGGGTTCGGGCCGATGCTGGCAGCGGCAATCGTCATCTCCCGAACTGGCGGCTCCCTCTCGGGGTGGCTGCGCAGCATGCTGCGCTGGCGAGTGTCCCCGGTGTACTACGCGTACGCGCTCGGCCTGCCGCTGTTATGCGGTGATCTTGAACCTCGCGCTGGCGGTGCTGGGCGAGCAGCCGGACGTGTCCTTGGTTGTCGAGCGAATCCCGGCCTACTTGCAGACCCTGCTGCTCACCGCGGTGATCTTTGGTGGACAAGAGGAGCCAGGTTGGCGGGGCTTCGCACTTCCCCGGCTGCAGCAACGGCACGCCCCGCTCGTCGCCACGCTGATCCTCGGTTTGGGCTGGGGGATCTGGCACGTCCCGCTATACGGCCCGGCCGGGTTTGTGGTGCCGCTGGTGCTCGCCTTCTACTACACCTGGCTGTACAACAAAACCAAGGGCGTTTTGCTGTGCATCCTGCTGCATGCCAGCTTCACCCCGGCCCAAGATCACCTGCTGCTGACCGCCGACTCGCCCGTGGTTGACGCAGTGCTGCTGTCCACCTATCTGCTGGGTGCAGGCTTGCTCATCGCCCTCA
>JAJTCL010000023.1 GCA_021323255.1 Propionibacteriaceae bacterium
TCAACGATCATTGCCGTCATTGGGCCGGCGACGGCCCGCACCTGCGAGGAGCATGGCCTGCGGGTGGACGTCATTGCCGCCAAGCCGTCGGTTGTGGACTTGGCGGATGCCCTGGCCAGTTTCGCAGCGCAGCGCCGCGACACCTTATTGGAAGCCGGCGAGCCGGTCCTCAAGCCATCCCAGCGCCGGCCTGGCACCCGCCGGCGAGTTTGATCGCTCCCGGGCCAGCGGCCGGGCATCGTCTTGGTAGAAGAGTGCTGACAACTTGCGGATTGGCCGCTCGGTAATCTGCAGTCTGCCAGCACTTTTAAGGAGCGATAACCCAGTGCAGCGTCCCAGGCGGTTGCGTACTACCGCAGCCATCCGAGCCATGATCGCGGAGACCAGTCTCGAGCCGCGCCAATTGATCTTGCCGATGTTCGTGGCCGAAGGTCTGCGTGAGCCACGCCCGATCAGCTCGATGCCGGGGGTCGTGCAGCACACCCTCGACACGCTGCGCAAAGCAGCAGTGGAGGCCGCAGATGCTGGCCTGGCGGGGGTGATGCTTTTCGGTGTGCCGGAGCACAAGGACGCGCGGGGCTCCGGGGCGCTTGATCCGGATGGCATCTTGACTGCCGCGATCCGAGCGGTGCGGGAGGAAGTCGGCGACGAGTGCCTGGTCATGTCCGATGTCTGCCTCGACGAATTCACCGATCATGGTCACTGCGGTGTGCTCACCGCATTAGGCGCGGTAGACAATGACGCGACTGTTGAGATTTACGCCCAGATGGCGGTCTTGCACGCGGCTGCCGGGTCGCACGTAGTGGGACCGAGCGGCATGATGGACGGCCAGGTCGGAGCGATTCGGGAGGCCCTCGATGCCTCAGGAGCCACGGATGTGGCGATCCTGGCCTATTCGGTGAAGTACGCCTCTGCGTTCTATGGTCCCTTCCGCGAGGCCGTTGCCTCCTCGCTCACCGGCAATCGCCGGACCTATCAGCAGGATCCGGCCAACATCCGCGAGGCGCTCCGAGAAGTGGCACTCGACGTCGAGCAGGGCGCAGACATCGTCATGGTGAAACCGGCGCTCGGCTATCTGGACGTGGTACGCGCGGTTCGGGAGGCGGTCGATCTGCCGGTGGCCGCGTACAACGTGTCCGGTGAATACGCCATGGTAGAGGCTGCAGCGGCGAACGGCTGGATCAATAGGGATGCGGCGATTAGCGAGGCGCTAACCGCTATTCGCCGTGCCGGCGCAGATGTGATCTTGAGCTATTGGGCTCTCGAATGGTCGCTGCGCGACGAAGAGCGTGGAGAGCGCAAGCGCTCGCGACTTGCTGGTTCCGTCGAACCAAGCCCTCCTTCGTCGGGGCGGTTCGACGGTCGGACTTCGTCCGAGGCACGGTCGCTGCGCGACGAAGAGTAACGTCGATGACCGTCCGACCGGCTACCGGCACCTTGCGCAGCGAGGCTGCCTTCGAGCGGGCCAAGTTAGTGACGCCGGGCGGCGTGAACTCACCGGTCCGCGCGTTCAGGTCAGTCGGCGGTACGCCGCGATTCATCGCCAGCAGCAGCGGCGCCTACCTCTACGACGTCGACGGCAACGAGTTGGTCGACCTGGTCTGCTCCTGGGGTCCCATGCTGTTGGGCCATGCCCATCCCGACGTCATCGGTGCGGTGGCGGATGCGGCTGCGCGCGGGACCTCGTACGGTGCACCCACCCTGGCCGAAGTTGATCTTGCTGCCGAGATCATTGATCGGATGCCCGTCGAGCAGGTCCGCCTGGTCAACTCGGGCACCGAAGCCACCATGTCGGTGCTGCGGCTGGCCCGCGGTGTGACTGGCCGCGACAAGATCATCAAGTTTGCCGGCTGCTACCACGGACATGTCGACGCGCTGCTTGCCGCTGCTGGCTCCGGAGTTGCAACCCTGTCGATACCGGGCACTCCAGGTGTGACAGATGCGACCATTGCGGACACCATCGTGGTCGGCTACAACGACCGGGACGCCGTTCGAGATGCTTTCACAAGCTTCGGCGACGAGATCGCCGCGGTGATCACCGAGGCCGCCCCCGGCAACATGGGCGTCATTCCTCCCGGTACGGAGGATGGCATCGGCTTCAACGCCTTCTTAGTCGGCATCGCACACGATCATGGCGCCTTGTTGATCTCCGATGAGGTGATGACCGGGTTCCGGGTGAGCCGGTCCGGACAGTTCGGACTGGATGGGGTACGGCCCGACCTGATGACCTTCGGCAAGGTGATGGGCGGTGGCTTCCCGGCGGCAGCCTTCGGCGGCCGCGCTGACCTGATGCAGAACCTGGCGCCCGTCGGTACGGTATACCAGGCCGGCACGCTCTCCGGGAATCCCCTCGCCACCACGGCCGGTCTCGTGACGCTGCGGCTGGCGACTCAGGAGGTCTATGAGCAGATCGACCGCACAGCGGCGCAGCTGCGAGCTGAAGTGAGGGCCGCTCTCGCTGCGGCTGGTGTGCCGCACGTCATCCAGAACGCTGGGAACTTGTTCAGCGTGTTCTTCGTAGCCGAAGGCGTGACCGCTGTACCGGACTACGCCACCGCCACACAGCAGTCCACCGCGGCCTACGCCGCTTTCTTTCATTCGATGCTTCGCTCAGGTGTCTACTTGCCGCCGAGCGCGTACGAAGCTTGGTTTCTTTCCGCTGCGCACGATGATAGAGCCGTGAATCGGATCGTCGATGCGTTGCCAGCCGCGGCCGCCGCCGCGAGCGCCTCGGGATAGCGGGACGAGGGGGCCGGATGAGTCAGAACCGGACAATCGTGCATCTCCTACGACACGGGGAAGTGGACAACCCTGCGCGGCTGCTCTACGGACGCCTACCCGACTATCACCTCTCCGAGCTGGGCATCCAGATGGCCGAGCGGGTCGCCGAGCATTTCCGGGAGCGAGACGTCGTCCATCTCAGGAGCTCGCCGCTGGAGCGGGCGCAGGAGACCGCGGCACCACTGGCTGAAGCACTCGGTCTGCCAGTGGTTATCGATTCTCGCGTGATCGAAGCATCGAACTATTTCGAGGGTCTGCAGCTTTCCTTTGCCGGCGCGCTGCGGCATCCCAAGAATTGGCTGTACTTCCGAAACCCGTTCAAGCCCAGCTGGGGTGAGGCGTACACCGAAATCCTGGCCAGAGTGCTTCCGGCGATGAAAGACGCTGCCAATGCCGCCTTCGGCCACGAGGCGGTGATCGTGACCCACCAGCTTCCGATCTGGGTGGCACGTACCAACGCCGAAGGCCGACGGATGGTCCACGACCCTCGGAAGCGGCAGTGCACCCTGGGAAGCATCACATCGTTCAGCTACATCGACGCCCGCGTCACTTCGGTCAGCTACACAGAGCCGGCGGCTGAGCTCCTCCGTCCGCATCAAACCAAGAAGTTCGTCCCAGGAGTCTGATGCTGCGGCATACTGCGGTCCGCATTGCTGTGGCTTTGGCCACCACCCTGATCCTGGCCTCCTGTGCGCGTACGGGAGCAGATGAGCAGACCCAAAACGCGGGCCAGGTGGGTTATCCGACAGTGCCGCGCAACCTGACCCGGATCTCGCCCGATCAGCGCCAGGTGCTGCCGACTGTCTCCGGCCCCGCGCTCGGCAGCAACCAGACGATCTCGACACAGGACTACCGCGGCAAGGTCGTGGTGATCAACGTCTGGGGCTCGTGGTGTCCACCTTGTCGCAAGGAAGCACCCGATCTACAGGCAGCGAGCGTTGAGACCAAAGACGTCGCGCAGTTCGTTGGCATCACCAGCAAGGACTACGATCCGGCCCCTGCCGAGGCCTTTGTCCGCAGCTTCAAGATCACCTATCCCAGCATCTACGACCCTACCGGGAAGGTGCTGCTGGCGTTCGCCGGCGAACTCCCGCCAAGTGCCATTCCCTCGACCATGATCATCGATCGGGAGGGTCGACTTGCTGTTCGGGTACTGAGTGAGGTTTCCAAGATCACCCTAGTGGACATGATCAACGATGTCGCGAATGGTCGATGATGATTCCTCTCGACCTGGCGAGCTGGGCTGAGGCCGCGGTCGGCGGCTCGATGGCTCTGGCACTGCCGGTGGCTCTGCTTGCCGGCCTGGTGTCCTTCTTCTCGCCCTGCGTGGTTCCGTTGTTGCCGGGTTACGTGTCGTATGCGACGGGTTTGGGAGCCGCCGAAGTCGTCGAGGGATCGCCCCGCCGCGGCCGGATGCTCGCCGGTACGTCGCTCTTCGTGCTGGGTTTCGCAGCGGTCTTTGTCCTGACCGGCGTCGTCGCCGGTGCTGCCGGACGCGTACTAGCGGAATACCGAGACGTCATCACCCGGGTGCTCGGCGTGGTGATCATCGTGCTCGGCCTGATCTTCGCAGGTGTCTTGAAAATCGGCCAACGCGACCTGCGGTCGCACCGCATTCCGGCAGTGGGTGTGGCTGCGGCGCCGCTGATCGGTGTGGTTTTCGCGCTCGGCTGGACACCCTGTCTGTCACCGACACTCGGCGTAGTGGTCAACCTTGGTTTCAATGAGGGCACGGCGGTACGCGGCGGACTGCTTGGCTTCGTCTACGCACTCGGGCTCGGCATACCGTTCGTGCTCGCCGGACTCGCTTTCACCAAGATGGCCTCTGCCGTTGCCTTCTTCAGGGAGCGTCAACAACTGGTGATGCGGATCGGCGGAGTGCTGCTGATCATCGTCGGCCTGCTCCTTGTCACCGGTACGTGGAACGTGCTGACGGCGCTGCTGCGACAGTGGGCGTCGAGCTTTGAGACGGTTATCTGAGATGACCACCATCAAGACGCGGGAGCCGGCGGCCGAGTCCGGCAAGGCGGCCGGTCCCGAGCTCCCTAGGTTGGGCTGGCGTGGCGGATTGCGCTATCTGTGGACCCAGCTCACCTCGATGCGTACGGCACTGATCTTGTTGTTCGCGCTGGCGCTGGCTGCCATTCCCGGCTCATTGGTGCCGCAGCGGCGGATATCGCCGGTCCGGGTAACCGACTTCATCAACGAACATCCGAGGTTGGGGCCCATTTACGACACGCTCGGGCTCTTCGACGTCTATAACTCGCCGTGGTTCTCCGCGATTTATCTGCTGCTGTTCGTGTCGCTGGTGGGCTGCATCGTTCCGAGGATCGGCGTATACGCCAGGGCACTCCGGGCGCGGCCGCCCAAGACGCCACGCAACCTTGTCCGGCTGCCCGCCTACGCCGCCGCGGATATGGCCGATCGCGATCATGACGGGCTCGACCGCGCTGCCGCCGCGTTGCGCAAGCGGCACTACCGGGTCGATGTCCACGACGACAGCGTGGCGGGGGAACGTGGCTACCTCCGCGAGGCCGGCAATCTGGTGTTCCACATCAGCCTGGTCTTCGTGCTCGTCGGGGTGGCGATCGGCGTACTCTTCGGCTTCCGTGGCACCAGCGTGGTGATCGTCGGCCAGGGCTTTTCCAACAACCTCACCCAATACGACGACTTCTCGGCAGGCGCTCGCTTCACCGAGGCGGATCTGGTGCCCTTCAGCGTCAGTGTGAAGGACTTCGAGGTGAAGTTCGAGACCGGACCGGTGCAGCGGGGGGCAGCGCGGCTGTTCCGGGCTGACGTCGAGGTGACCGAGCGGCCCGGGGCGGCTCCGCGGCCGGAGGTTCTGGAGGTCAACAAGCCGCTCCGTATCGGGGACACGACGGTCCATCTGATCGGGCACGGCTACGCACCTATGGTCACCGTCAAAGATGCCGACGGCAACGTGGCCTTCTCTGGTCCTGTGGTGCTGCTCCCGCAGGATGGCAACTTCAGCTCGATCGGCGCCATCAAGGCTCCGGACGCTCGGCCGGAGCGTCTCGCCTTCGAGGCCTTCTTCTTCCCAACCGCCGTACTCAACGATCAGGGACCGCAGTCGATCTTCCCGGATGCTCTCAACCCTGCGCTTTTTGTCAACGTCTGGCATGGACCGCCGAAGGTGGAGACGGGAAGGCCGGAGAACGTCTATTCACTCGACACCACTGGCCTCAGACAACTGAGGGAAGCCGACGGTGAACCAGTACGCATCGGCCTCAAGATTGGAGATGGCGTCAACCTCCCCGAGGGCAAGGGCTCGATCCAGTTGGACGGCTGGGTTCGCTGGGTCAAGCTGCAGATCGGCGCCACACCCGGCGTAGCCATTTCCCTGATCGCACTCGGGTTTGCGGTCACCGGCTTGTGCTTGTCACTGTTCGTGCGGCCACGCCGGGTCTGGATCCGGGTCCGCGGCGGCGAGGCAGGCCGTAGGGTAGTGGAGGTCGGCGGCTTGGACCGTGCCGATGCTCGCGCCGGCCTGACCGAGGATGTCGCCGAGCTGGCCGCCGAGCTGTCCCGCAGGCCTGAGGATGTGAGCGCGAGATGAGCTACGAGTACTACTCGAGCCTCGCACTGGTCAGTTCGGTGGTGGTCTACGCCCTCGCGATGTTTGCCCACACCGCGGAATGGGCAGCCGCGCGGCGGCTTGGCGTTGCCAAACCTGTCGCCCGCGAGTTGGTCGATGTTGCAGCAGCTGACATGCGCCGCCCTGAGCCTGCTCATAGGATCCCTGAGCCCTTCGACAAGCTCAGGACGGCGCCTGTCGAAGAGCGTGATCAGCCCGGCCCTCACCCGGTCTCCGATGCGAGAGGCTCGCTCGCCGCCAGCCGTCGAGTCGAGCAGTTCGGCCGGATGGGTGTTGCGCTAACCGTGATCGGCTTCCTACTCAGCGTCGTCGGTGTGCTGACACGTGCGCTTGCCGCGCAGCGGGCACCGTGGGGCAACATGTTCGAGTTCACGATCACGGCGATGGTTTTTGTCGTCGGGGTGTACCTGATCTTGGTTTGGCGAGCCGGACTCCGTTGGCTGGGGCTCCCCGTGACAATGCTCGCCGCGGTTGGCAACGGTCTTGCGGTGACCGTGTTCTATGTCGCAGTGGCGCCACTTGTTCCGGCGTTGCACTCGGTCTGGTTTCTGATCCACATCGTGGCAGCTGCGATCGCAGGGGCAGCCTTCAACGTGGGCGGTCTGATGTCGATCCTCTATCTGATCAAGAAGCGCGCCGAGGATCGGGGCACTGTGCGCGGCTACCTGGAGCGGGTCCCGGACTCGCGCAAGATCGACTTGATCTCATACCGCTTCCTCGCTTTTGCCTTCCCCGTGTGGACCTTCACTGTGGTCGCGGGAGCAATTTGGGCAGAGTATGCCTGGGGACGCTACTGGGGATGGGACCCCAAGGAGACTTGGGCTCTGGTCACCTGGGTGATCTACGCGTGTTATCTGCACGCACGCTCAACGGCCGGCTGGCGCGGCACCAGAGCAGCCGTGATCGCGATCATTGGCCTCGCATCGTTCTGGTTCAATTTCGTCGGCATCAACCTGCTGGTCTCGGGCTTGCACTCCTACGCCGGCATCTAAGCCGGCACAGCCGGCGTACGGTTTCGCTTCTGCCGGGCTGTTGGCCACGAGCTGTACCTAGTTTGCTCACGCTGTGCATGGTGTGCATGCCATGTACAGCGCGTAGGTCAGAATATCCAGAGGTCACCGTCTGGTGGCATTGTGGCGATCATGGACGACCTGGTACGGGCCATGAATGCGGCCGCCAGCCCGGAGAATGCACGGGCCCTTGCCAGGTACTTCAAGGTGGCACCCGGCAGTTACGGGGAAGGGGATATCTTCCTCGGCCTCAAGCTTGGCGAGCTGCGGCAGCTGGCCAAGCCGTACCTCAACTCGCCCTTCCAGCCTGATCAGTGGCTTCGGATGCTGCGCAGCCCCATTCATGAGCATCGACTGATCACCTTGGTTGTCATGAGCGAGCGGGCGAAGAAAATTGCCAAGCGCCGCGACGAGGACGAATTCCGGCTGATCTACGACACCTATCTGGGCAACACCAGTTATGTGAACAACTGGGACCTCGTCGACATCAGCTGCGGCCCGATCGTGGGAGGTTACCTGCTCGATCGCGACCGGTCACCGCTTTATGAGCTGGTTCGTTCGGACCTCCTGTGGGAACGCCGCATCGCCATGGTCGGCAGTCAGCGTTTTCTACGCCGCGGCGAAACATCTGATCTCTACCGCTTGGCCGTGATCTTGCTGCCCGACCGTCATGACCTGATCCACAAGGCCGTGGGCTGGTCGCTCCGAGAAGCGGGAAAGAAGGTCGACGCCGATGAGCTACGTCGCTTTCTTGATCAGTACGCAGCAACCATGCCCCGTACGGCGCTGCGCTATGCGATCGAACATTTCGATGCGGCCGAGCGGCAGCATTACCTCACCCTGCCGCGCACACCGGCTGCAAGCGCTCGGCGTGGACGGACGAGTCAGTCCTGTTAGCGGCGCCGCCGGGTGCCCGGCGACATCACGGTCGAAAGGTCCGGGGCGGTCAGGAAGTGGCGATGTTCGGCGGCGAAGGCCGCAAGGATGCCCTTCTTGTTCCGGGTACGACCCGGGTGCGGGATGTCATGGAACTTCTCATTGAACTCGATGGCGGCCTCGGTTGCGCGGTCCTTGAAGCCTCGCAAGCTGCTCGAATCGACGTGTAGCATCTCAGCGACTAGCGCCATGTCACCCGCGGCGTCGCGAAGCGCCCGCCAGATGCGCACCCACGTTGCGTCGGCGAGCAGGTTGTCGATCAGTGGAGCCCATTGCAGACGCCGCTGCCAGGGCACAGGCGTCGGGTTGCTGCCGCTGCAGATGGACTCGCGATAGTGCACCAGCGTGTCAGGATCGTTTTTCGTCTTGTCCATCAGCGCAGCTGCGTTGAACCAGTGATGTGCCGCAGCTGCGTAGAGCGTGCGACCGCTCTCGGTGAATTGGCTATAGGTGACGATCTGGGTAGCCGGACGCTCGTGGTGTAGCCGGAGCAGCGCGGTCAGCCCAGTGCTGGTCTGCGAGCTGAGATTGAAGTCCACGAAGGCAAGGTCCCAGGTGAGACCACGGCGAAGCTGCTCATTCAGCTGGTCGATCGAAGGTGCCACAGTGAGATCACGTCCGAACGCATACTCGAAGTTCGCCCGCTCGCCGGGCACGTCGTCCACCAGCAACACTCCGACTGTGTTCATCGCCAGCCCTCAATGCATCTGATCATCTGCCGAAGTTTGATCATGTGCAGACGTTGATCACTCACTTTGTGGTAGCCAGCGCGCCGTGACAGTCTTGCTAGCCCCGTTCTGTAGCGAGGTCAGCGATCCGGAGAGGCCTCGCAAACGAGCCTCCAGGCGGGCCGAGCTTGTTTCGGGAGTCTTCCATACCCCAGCTGCCATCGGCGGGGCATCATCAGTCACTGAGATCGCGACCTGCGCCCCGTGGTTGGACACGGCGACGTCGATGGCACCCGCTCCAGCGTTCAGCGCATTGCCGACCAGGTCGTTCAGAACTAGCCGCGCAAGATCACGATCTCCAGCGGATAGCGAGTCGACGCTGATGTCGACGTGAGCCCTTGCCCCGACGGCACGTGCCAAGGTGAGTACGGGTGCCTCGAGAGTATGCACGCTGGTGGAGCTGTCACGACCGAGCTGGGCGAGTGCCAGGGTCTCCCGCAGCCGGCTGTTGGCCGAGACGGCGAGGTCATAGAGGCAAGGGGCGAGATCGCGGATCTCACGGGCCTGCTGCTCGATGAGCCGGAGATTGGTTGAAAGCGCACCATGCGTCTCGCTGATCACCAATTCTCGTCCGGCGTGCGACTCCTCCCGCACCAGATCCGGTAGGGCTTCCATGATCAAGTCAGTGTCGGATATTCGCGAACCCACCACCGCGAGCGGCATCAACGAAATAGCGAGCGCCGCAAGCCAGCCGTTCATTCCCCAGTCGGCGGGCAGCGCAATCAGACACACGAGCAACGCAGTGATCGGGCCCGCCAGGCGGCGGAAGATCTCATGCCAGGCCGGGGGATCCATTTCGTCGGGATTGAACCACGTGTGGTCATTGAAGATCAGCAAGGACGTTGTGATCAAGAACACCGTCGCCGCGGCCAACATGATCAGGCGCGCCCAGAGGGGATCATCGGTCGCTATCCAGGAGGGGATCGCGATCAATACGAAGGCTTCGGGGATCTCGAAGTACGAGCCAAGGCTCAGCCGGTGTAAGCCATCGGTTTTGATCACATTCCGCAGATAGGCCCGCGACAGCCAAAAACGCGGCTGGGTACCGCGACGCAGGTGCCGCTCGTTGATCCACAGGAGAAAACTGCCCAAGGAGGCAGCAAGGCAGAGCCCAATCGCAAGCAGGCTGCTGCGACTGCCAATGGACAAACCGGCGATGATGACCAAGGCCATCACGCGGACGTACCACGCACGCATGGTGTAGTTGTTGGAGCGCCGGGCCAACGCAAGGTAGCAGGTCCGGTTCCGCCGATGACGGCTCAGCCTGCCGCCGAGGCTCATGCCAGCCACGCCTTATCGTTGCCCGATTCTCTGGCGCGCGGCAAGCTACCGAACAGTAACGCTGCAGCGTGCTGGCACGATGGCGGGGTGCGGCACTTTGACCTCTGCATCATCGGCACCGGATCCGGAAACTCCATCATCGACGACAGATTCGACCAGCTGAGCGTTGCCTTGGTCGAAATGGGCACATTCGGCGGGACCTGCCTCAACGTCGGCTGCATTCCCAGCAAGATGTTCGTCCACCCGGCCGATCTTGCTGCCTCGACGGTCGAGGCGACCAGGCTCGGTATTGATCTGGACCTCCGCGGCGTCCGGTGGCGGGAGATTCGGGATCGGATTTTCGGTCGGATCGACCCAAGGGCTGCCGACGGCCGAAACTTCCGGCAGCGAAGTGACAACGTCACCGTCTTCGACGCACACGCTCGCTTCGTCGGGCCTCGAGAGTTGGACGTCGGGGCGGCAGAGACCATCACCGCCGACCGACTGGTGCTTGCGGCCGGCAGCCGCCCGGTAATCCCCGATCTGGCGGGGCTGGCATCGGTTGACTTCCACACCTCCGACACGGTGATGAGACTGCCGGAGCTGCCTCGATCGATGATCGTCATCGGCGGCGGGTACATCTCGGCTGAGTTTGCCCACGTGTTCTCCGCCTTCGGAGCCTCCGTGACTGTGCTCAGCCGCTCGGAGGTGCTGTTGCGGAGAGAGGACGCTGAGATAGCAAAGCGTTTCACTGAGCTCCTCGGCCGGCGAACCGATGTCCGCCTCGAAACGAGCGTCGAGCTGATCGAGAAGACGCCAGACGGGCGCGTACGGGTGCATATCAGCGGCTCACAGGGAGGGCAGCAGGAAAGTCTTGAGGCAGAGATTCTGCTGATCGCAACCGGCCGGGCCCCGAACGGCGACACGCTCGACCTGGCGCTTGCCGGGATCGAGGTGGACGACGATGGATTCATAGTCGTCGACGACTATCAAAGGACCACCGCCGAGGGCGTCTTTGCGCTGGGCGATGTCTGCTCTAACCAGCAGCTCAAACACGTTGCCAACCAGGACGCCCGAGTCGTTCAGCACAATCTGCTGCACCCCGACTCGATGATCACCAGTGATCGACGGTCCGTTCCGCGTGCTGTGTTCTCTATGCCACAAGTGGCTTCAGTTGGTCTCACGGAGTCAGAGGCCAAGGAGCAGGGCGTCGACTATGTCGTATCGCGTCAGGACTACGGAGAAACTGCGTTCGGCTGGGCGATGGAGGACACTGATCATTTCGTGAAGATCATCGCCGATGCGAAATCGAAGATCATCCTCGGGGCACACCTGATCGGGCCGCAAGCTTCATCACTGATTCAGCCGCTGATCCAGGCGATGAGCTTCGAGCAGCCGGCGCCGGAGGTCGCCCGCGGCCAGTACTGGATCCACCCCGCAATGACCGAAGTAATCGAGAACGCGCTGATAGGCCTCAGCGACTAGGCGGCTCGACCCCTTTTCTTGCACCGCTCGCGCATCGCGCTGGGATTCATCAGAAACACCAGTGGGCTCAGCGCGGCTCAGTCAGCCGTTTGATGGTCTTGGCCAGGCGATCAGCGCGGGTCTCAGGCTTCTTGCCCTCATCGATCCACCGCGCGTATTCGTTGCGGTGGGTGAAGGGCAGCTGGTCGTACGCCGCCTTGGCAGCCGGATTCTCAGCCAGTGCTGCGGTGAGCTCAGCAGGCGCGACTACCACGCGTTCTTGATCGTCCTCGACGAGATCAACATCAACGAAGTCGCCGGCTCCGACCCCGAGCTGCTTGAGCAGGTCTTTCCGCAGTCCGAGATAACTCCGGCCGCCATAGATGGCCAGTCGGGAGCGATACTCCACACCGTTGACATGCGCAACTACTGAGGGCCGCTTGGAGGTGAAGATCGCCGCGACTTCCTTAGGCACCACCAGCGCGTGGCCGCCACCTTGGCCCACCGAGAGGACTTCGGCCGAGAATGCCATGGGCCAGCGGCCTAGAAGCTACGGCGCGAGTTGATCAGCTTCCAGGTGCCGGGCAGCAGCCCAGCAGCCAGCAGAATCTTGATCACATCGCCAATCAGGAACGGCACCACGCCCTTGGCAAGTGCGGTGCTGAGCGGCAAATCCGCCAGCAACATCAGGCCGGCCACGCCGAAGACGTAAATGACGACGTTTCCGAGCGCCATCATGCCGATTGTTGGCACCACGCGTCGGTCAGCACCACGCTCTGCAAGCCGGCCGACCAGCCACGCCGCTGCAATGAAGCCCACGATGTAGCCGAAGGATGCGAAGGCCCAGCCGCTCTGCTGGTTTGCGAACCATGGCACGCCAGCGACTCCAGCCAGCAAATACAAGGCCATGGAAGAGGCGCCCCGGACACTGCCGAGAGCCGCACCCACTAGCAAGACAGAAAAGGTCTGCAGCGTGAGGGGAACAGGGGTGAACGGCAAAGGAATGGCCACCTGAGCAGTCAGACCTACGAAAACGGCTCCGCCAATCACCAGAGCGATACTGCGGACCAGGCCGCCGGGAATTACGTCGCCCAGTGTGCGTGGGCTTACGCTGGTGACGCTCGACATGGGGTTTGTCCCTCCAAAACGGTGTGGGCATGCAGGTGTGGATGCTGTGTCGCCTCCGCACAGGATGCGACAACCCTAGTGTTCAGACTGCTGTGGCCGCTAACAGGCTCACGCGGTGAAACTGACGGGGATCGAGGTGCTGTGCGTCCAGCGATACGTGGTCGGCGTGGCTGGCTCGTAGGGTGCGCGACCGTGACCATTGCGGTGTTCGCTGGCTGCGGCACGGGACCCACTGCGACGCCCACGGTTGAGGAGAGGCCGGGGTCGTCTACTCCGACTTCTGCCAGGCCGACACCTTCCGCGGACGGCACACAACAGGCACCAGCGGCGGAGTCGTTCACCGTGCACGAGAATTGCGACCAGGTCGTCGAAAAAATGACTCTGTCTGAGCGGATCGGCCAGCTGTTGATGATCGGTGTCAGCTCCCGGGGGATCAGCGACTCGGAGAAGAGGATTGTCGAGGAAACCCGGGCCGGAAGCATCATCCTGCTGGGCAACACCACAGCAGGCAAGAGCGCCGTCCGCCGGGTCGTCAGCGACGTACGGGAGGCGGCACACGGTCCCGACGGCGTACGCGTAATGCTGGCCGTCGACCAAGAGGGAGGACGCGTTCAGCGGCTCAAGGGAGCCGGCTTCGGAACGATTCCGTCAGCGCGAGTCCAGGCCAAGCAGTCCGATGCTGCGCTCCGCCGAGACGCTCATGCCTGGGGCCGCGAGCTCAAGGAAGCCGGGATCAACGTCAATCTGGCGCCGGTGGCCGATGTCGTGCCCATGTCGATGGTCTGGGTCAACCGGCCGATCGGTCAGCTTCGCCGCGGATACGACTCATCACCCAAGAAGGTGGCCGCAAAGGTCACAGCATTCACCGAGGGCATGGATCGTGCCGGTGTGGCGACCGCCGTCAAGCATTTCCCGGGGCTGGGTCGAGTACGCGGTAACACCGACTATGTCAGCCGGGTCGTCGACACCAGGACAACCCGGCATGATGACGCTCTTGCAGGCTTTCGCGCTGCGGTCGAGGCCGGTACTGACATGGTGATGGTGTCGTCGGCGTTTTACCGGAAGATCGACGCTGAGCACCGAGCTGCGTTCTCGACCATGATCATGGACGAGATGCTGCGCAAGGATCTCGGATTCTCCGGTGTTGTGATCTCCGACGATCTAGCAGCCGCTGCGATGCGGGTGCTGCCTGCAGAGGAGCGCGCGCGCCGCTTCCTTCGCGCCGGAGGCGACCTGCTGATCGTCGGCGATGCCAGCCTGGCGAACACCATGGCCGAGGCGATCAAGCGGGAGGCCTCCGACGATCCGGCTTTCGAAGAGCAAGTCACGAACAGCGCAACACGCGTCGTGGCCATGAAAGAGCGCCGCGGCCTCGCCGACTGTTAGGCGGCCACGCCGCAGGCTTCGATCGATCGGCTGCAATGGGTCGCGAGCGTCGAAAATCGCGCGCCGCCGTGCTGAGGATGAGCGAGCAGACACGCTTCATCATCTGGGAGCGACGACGAAGTAGGTGGACTTACCCGCGATGCGCGAGCGGCCCCCAATGAACCTGCTTCTCTAGCCATCGACTTGGAGCTGCTTGAGGGCGTCCCGAGCCGGCTGCACGAGTTCAGGCGTGGTGTCGGGTATCGAGGCGTAATAGAGGCCTGACCGGTTGCCAGCCGACACGATCGCCACGATGAGTAGTTCGCCCTTGGCCATAGAAGCTGCCGAGGATGCATTTCACAACGATCTGAGAGCCTTGCTCCGGGGTGAAGAAGCCATCGCCTGCTTGTAATTCACCGACAAGGATCGAGGCGACCCAGTTGGACCCCTGCCCGTCGTAGTTTGTCTCGACCCCAACCACCTGGCTCTGCACATCGCTCCCGAACGGCACTCGGCTCTCAGGTTGCGGCGCGCTCCAGGGGGAACCCAGCTGTGGGTAGGAAACCGGGCCACCGTGGACTCGACCGTCGGCCGGGTGGCTGGCAGGTGCGTCAGGGCTTGCGGTACTTTGCGGCGGGCAGGCGTCTTGCGAGGGTTGCGCTGCCGGCCCGCCACCTGTGGTGCCTGTGTCGCCACCGGTCACGGCACGGATAGCGAGCACCGCAACGACGATAATGATGATCAGCAACGCGGCCCCGGCGATCCACCAGCCGATCGGTGACTTCTTCTTCTCCAGCTCCTGATAGTCCGCGTACGCGGTGCCGACGCTGGGGTCGTACGCCGACTGACCGTACGAGGGCTGACCACCCTGGCCATACCCGGGAGCCTGGCCACTCTCGCCGGACCCCGTCTGTCCACCTTGCCCGTACGGCTGGCTGCCCTGCTGCGGCGTCCCTCCGCCAGCAAGACCTTGTGACGGTGGAGGCGCGCTCGGATTGGGTGAGGTTGCTGCCGACCAGGCTTTACCGTCCCAGTACCGGAACAGACCTTGCCCGCCGCCCGGATCGGGATACCACCCAGGGTTCGCGCTCACGGGCAGAGTTTATGTGCTGAAGCGGTGATGCCCATATCGCCAAAGCTAGTCGTTACCAGACGCACAGTTTGCAGAAAGGCTCATGCCCAAGCCCTCCGTCTAGCCATCGACCTGCAGCTTCTGCA
Source organism: Propionibacteriaceae bacterium (assembly GCA_021323255.1). Classification (GTDB taxonomy): domain Bacteria; phylum Actinomycetota; class Actinomycetes; order Propionibacteriales; family Propionibacteriaceae; genus Microlunatus. Next base: position 15,507 of record JAJTCL010000023.1, read on the forward strand.
GGGTGTCCCGGGCGGGCTGCACGAGTTCGGGAAGCGTGTCGGGGATGGTGGCGTAATAGAGGCCCGACCGGTTGCCGGCGGATACTACTGCCACGATGAGGTATTCGCCCTTGGCCTCCAGTCTTGGGATGTCGAAGGTGAGCTGGGATTCCACCAGCCAGGCATCATGGCCGCCGATGGTGGCTTTCTCATTCACCTTCACCTCGCTTTCGATGGGGTGGTTGCCGTAAAACGCGCCGAGAATGCACCTCACCACAATCTGAGCGCCCTGCTCCGGGGTGAAGAACCCATCGCCGGCCTGCAATTCAGCTACCAGGATTGAGGCGACCCAATTGGTGCCCTGGCCGTCATAGTTGAGCTGGTCGAGAACCATCTGAGTCTGTACGTCGGTTCCGAACGGCACCGGGTTCGGGGGGCCCTGCGGCGGCCCCCACGGCGTCCCCAGCATGGGGTAGGAAACCGGACCTCCGTGGACTCGACCGTCGGCCGGGTGGCTGACTGGGGCATCAGGGCTGGCAGTATTCTCCGGCGGACAAAAGTCCTGCGAGGGTTGTCCAACCGGCCCGCGACCCGTGGTGCCTGTGTCGCCACCGGTCACGGCACGGATGGCGAGAACGGCCACCACGATAATGATGATCAGCAACGCGGCCCCAGCGATCCACCAGCCGATCGGCGACTTCCTGTTCCGTAGCTCCTGATAGTTCGCATAGGCATTGCTGCCGTAGACCTGGCCGTACGCCCCACTCTGCCCGTACGGCTGGCCGCCCTGCTGCGGCGTCCCTCCACCAATGAGACCTTGTGACGGGGGAGGTGCGCTCGGATTGGGCGAGATTGCTGCCGACCAGGCTCTGCCGTCCCAGTACCGGAAGAGACCTTGCCCGCCGCCGGGATCGGGATACCACCCAGGGCTCGCACTCACGGGCCGAGTTTATGTGCCGAAAAGGGGTCCACCTCCTCGGGAAAGTGGTCAAGAACAACAACGATTTGTGCGACTCCCTTGTTGTTCGTGACCACCGTGTTTGATTGCTCGCTCCGCTCGCTGCGATCGCGCTTTGGAGTCCGGCTACTTCGTCGTCACTTGAGGACGAAAAGCACGTCCCCTCCCTCTCCTCAGCACGCCGGAGCGCGATCGGTGCGGCCACGGGCCGGGTGAACCCCTAGCCGAACCTTCCTGTGATGTAGTCCTCAGTGGCCTTCTGGTCGGGGTTGGAAAAGATCTTTTCGGTGGGGCCGATCTCAATGAGCTTGCCCGGCTTCCCCTGTGCGGCGAGGTTGAAGAATGCAGTCTGGTCACTGACCCGGGCCGCCTGCTGCATGTTGTGGGTGACGATCACCACGGTGTACTGCTCCTTCAGCTCACCGATCAAGTCCTCGATGGCAAGGGTGGAGATCGGATCGAGTGCCGAGCACGGCTCATCCATCAGCAGCACCTGGGGCTCGACGGCAATGGCGCGAGCGATGCAGAGCCGCTGCTGCTGGCCGCCGGACAACCCAATGCCAGCCTTCCCGAGGCGGTCTTTGACCTCAGTCCACAGGTTGGCTGAGGTCAGCGAGCGCTCCACTGAGTCGTCCAAGATCTTTTTATTTTTCACTCCGTTCAGCCGCAGACCTGCGGCGACGTTGTCGTAGATCGACATCGCCGGGAACGGATTGGGTCGCTGGAACACCATGCCGACGACTCGGCGCACTGCGACGGGATCGACGCCCTGCCCGTACAGCTCGGTGCCGTCAAGCTGCACGCTGCCCTTGACGTGTGCGCCTGGGATTACCTCGTGCATCCGGTTCAGGGTGCGCAGCAGGGTGGACTTTCCGCATCCCGAAGGCCCGATGAAGGCCGTCACGGTCCGTGGCTCCACCGTCATGGAGACGTCTTCCACCGCGTGGAAGCTGCCATAGTAGACGTCCAGGTTTCGCACGTCGATTCGCCTGGCCATGGTTATTTCTCCTTCAGCTTGCTGGCTCGGGCAATGGCCCGGGCCAGCAGATTGAGAAACATCGAAATGAGGATCAGGGTCAATGCGGCTGCCCAGACTCGTTCGTAGCCAGGCAGCTGAGGCGCCTGGTCCCGACCTGAGTTGATCATCGTTGGGAGCGCTCCCATGGTGTCGCTGGTCGGGGAGAAGTTGATGCCGACCGCGTACGAGACCAAGATCAGCAACGGCGCGGTTTCGCCCATCACCCGCGCCAGGCCAAGCATGATCCCGGTCATGATGCCGCTGAATGCGGTGGGAATGACCACTCTCAGGATGGTCTTCCACTTCGGCACGCCGAGCGCGTACGAAGCCTCCCGCAGCTCATTGGGCACGAGTTTGAGCATTTCCTCAGTGGATCGGAGTACCACTGGCAGCATCAGCAGCACCAGGGCGAAGGACACCGCAATCGCGGAGCGGCCGAACCCGAAGATCGTAATGAACAGCGCGTAGATGAAAAGCGCGGCGACGATGGAGGGGATGCCGCTGAGGATGTCGACCATGAAGCTGACGCCGCGTGCGACCTTGGTGCCCTTGGCGTACTCGATCAGGAAGATTGCGCCCAGGATGCCCAGCGGAACCGCTATCGCGGCACAGATGAGGGCCATCTCAACCGTGCCGACGATGGCGTGGTAGGCACCGCCGCCCTCTCGGCGTGGGGTGATGCCGCGCTGACTTTGCAGCCACCACTGCTGAGTCAGGATGAGGCGGATGCCCTTGGTGATCACGGTGTAGAGCACCCAGGCCAGCGGGACGATCGTGAGCACCGTAGCCAGGAACACGTAGACCGTGGCAAGGGCGTTCTTGATCGTGCGTCCCCCACTTGGGCGGCGGAAGGACAGCGGGGCCTCAGTGCTGGTGCTCGTGGTTGTCGTCATCGCACTCATGACTTCGCTCCTCCCCGATCGGCGATCACCCGGGCTGTCGCGTTCACCGCGAACGTGACAATGAAGAGCACCAGGCCGGCCGCAATGAAGGCCCCGGTCTTGGACGGTGTGTCGAACTCGGCCGCGTTGTTGGCGATCTTGCTGGCAAAGGTCTCGCCGCCGGCGAAGATCGAAGGGCTGAACGGGGTGCCCGGTGCCGGCGTCGACAAGATGATCATGACTGCGATGGTCTCGCCGAGTGCCCGGCCCAGGCCGAGCATGGACGCGCTGATGACGCCAGATCGCCCGTGGGGCAACACCGCGGTGCGGACGACCTCCCAGCGGGTCGCACCGAGTGACAGCGCGGCCTCGATGTGATCGCGAGGGGTTTGGGCGAAGACATCGCGCGAGATGGCCGTCACAATGGGCAAGATCATGATCGCCAGCACGACAGCGGCGACGAACACCGACCCCTTGGGATCGATGTTCTCGCTGAACAGCGGAATCCAGCCGATCTTGCTAGCCACCCACTCGGCTCCGGGAGCCAGAAACGGTCCAAGGACCGTCAGTCCCCACAGGCCGAAGATGATCGACGGTACTGCGGCGAGCAGGTCGACAACGAAGGAGACCGGGCCTGATGCTCGCTTGTGGAGGTACTGGGTCAGACAAAGCGCCACGCCGACAGCAATCGGGACCGACATCGCCAGCGCGAGGACGGAGGACAAGACGGTGGTCCAGAACAACCCGGCGATGCCGAAGGCTAGCTCGGTGCCGCTGACTGTCCAGTTACGCGAGGTGAGGAAGTTGTCCTGGTTGGCCTGCAGGCTGGGCAGCGCCAGTGCGAGCAAGAAGATGCCGATGAAGAGCACCAGCAAGACGATGGCCAAACCGGCTGTGGTCGCCACCGCACGGAACATGCGGTCCCCGGTCTGGCTGATCTTGGCTAGCTTGACACCCCGCGGTGCGCGGTCCACTTGGTCGATTTTCTCCGGCGCAGGCGGTCGGTGATGCACAACCGTAGGGACGGGGGAGTGCATGTGCTCCAGATGACCTTCTGCTGGCGACAGGCTGGGATCCTCCGCGGCCGCGGGCGCAGGCTCGACGCTCCGGGTCGCATCCGTATCGGGAACTGCCATGGATCGTCCGCCTCCGATGCGTGGATAGGGCGGCGGGTCATCGCGCGTCAGTCGCCGCGATGACCCGCCCCTTGGGGGAGGTTACTGAATCGCTGCGACCGCCGTCTGTACCTTCGACTGCAATTCTGTCGGAAGCGGAGCGTAGCCGAGCTCTTCCAGCTGGCTCTGCGAGTCGGGGGAGGAGAAGTAGGTCAGGAAGTCCTTGACGATTGCTGTCTTGTCGGCCGGCAACCCCTTGCTGCACACGATCTCGTAGGTGACCAGCAGTGCGGGATATGCTCCGGACCCGGTTCCGGCGTACTTCAGATCGAGGCTCAAGTCGTTGCCGCTGCCCTTGACCTTGGCCTCAGCCACGGCCTTGCCGACTGACTCACCCGTCAGCTCAACCGGGCCCTTGCCGCTGTCCAGTTGGGCCGTGCTCAGCTTGTTGTCCTTGGCGTAGCTCCACTCCATATAAGAAATGGAGTTCTTCGTGTTGGCGGTGGCCTCTGCGACACCTGAGGACTTGTTCTTGCCCTCACCGGTTCCGGTCCAGGCTTTGGACGGCTCGTCAGTCCAGGCGCCGTTGCCTGCCTTGGAGAGGAATTTCGCCGTGTTTTCGGTAGTGCCCGACTCATCGGAGCGGAAGAACACTGTGATGTTCTCTGCCGGCAGATCGACCCCCGAGTTGAGCTTTGCGATCTTCGGGTCATTCCAGGTCTTGATCTCGCCCTTGAAGATCTCGGCAAGCACCTCGGCGTTCAGCACCAGCTTGTCGGCGCCATCGATGTTGTACGCGAAGGCGATCGGGCCAACCACCATCGGCAGGTTCCAAGCCGGGTTGTTCTGGCAACGTTCGCTGGCCTTGTCGGCTTCGACGACACCGTCGCTCGACTCGGTCTTGAGAACCGAGTCGGATCCGGCAAAGTCGACCAGTCCGTTGTAGAACGACTTGATTCCGGCACCTGAGCCAGTCGGGTTGTACTCGATTGTGGCCTTGTCGCCGCATTCGGCGTTGTAGGCGACGATGGCTTCGGTAATGGCGTTCGCCTGAGCGCTAGAGCCCTCAGCGGAAAGCTTGCCCTCGGGGCAGGCAAGGCCTGACGCATTGGCGCTGCTGCCAGGCTCGGCTCCTCCAACAGGTTCGCCTGTGCTCGTCGGGTCGGAACCGCAGGCCGCGAGGCTGAGAGTGGCCATTGCAGCCAGCGCAGCGAGCTTGGCGGCTCGCGAGCTTACGAGGCGGTTCGTCGGCCGCGCCGCAAAGGTCTGGGTTGTCATGCGTGTCCTTCACAAATCGGGGGTTGTTCCCCTGCGGTGAACCCGGAGGCACGACGCCAGCCGGGCCTTGCTCGGAAGGGCACGCAATCCGCGCGGCCTTCCGATGCGGCGAACGTACGCGGGTCACGTGTCCTGATGGACCCGCGAAGATGAACAACGGGTGAACGATCAACCTCCTTGTCAGGAGGCCCAAAACCACGCGCATGGATATGTTCTGTTTGCCTTCTGGACATCTTGTCGAGACCGGGACGCAACTCAGCGACGCAGCGGCTCAGGGCTGCGTTGATCTTGGTTTGTCGACGCGTGGCATCGGCCCTGAAGCACCCAGCAACCGCCGACCCAGTGCACGACGAGCGCGGCGTACGAACCTCTGGCTTGGGGTATCGGCCTGCTGATTGGCCTAAACTCACCACGTACCGATGCCCAAGCCTCTGCCTATGTTCGGCCGCACGCATGGCAACCGCAGCGCGGTCACCTGCTATCTCAAGTGCGACAGCGCATGTGCGCACCCAGCGCCTAACACCAGCACCGAGCCGAATTTCGCAGAGATCGCCGCCCGACAGCTCAGCCGGCGCTCTTTGCTGCTGGCCAGCGGCTCCCTCGCCGCTGCGGCGGCCTTGCCGACATTCCTGGCCGGATGCACCTCCGGGGAGCGCGAAAGCTCGACGGCCACGTCAGAGGGCCTCGATTTCGATCCGATCGCCCCTGTACCGGAGAAGGTGGACGCAATAACGGTGCCGTATGGCTACCGCTGGACACCGATCCTGCGCTGGGGCGACCCGCTGTTTGCCGACTCGCCTGACTTTGCTCCCGGGTCTCCCAACGCAGCGGCGCAGGCACTCCAGTTCGGCTACAACAACGACTTCTTGGCGATCATGGACATCGACCGTTCGGGCCGGTCAGCGCTGCTGTGCTGCAACCATGAGTTCACCAACCGAGCGATCATGTTCCCGCCCTCGGCATCTGAGATCCAAGAGCACGAAGCATTGAAGGCCACCATGGCCGCTCAGGGCTTGAGTGTTGTGGAGTTGGAACGTCCGGCAGCGCGCCAGCCGTGGCGTTACCTGCGAGGAGCGGCCCGCAACCGGCGGATCACCGCACATACGCCGTTCACCCTGACCGGTCCCGCCGCGGGGAGTGATCTTGTGAAGACCGCGGCGGACCCCACGGGGCGGCGTGTGGCCGGAACCTTCGGCAACTGCTCGGGCAGCGTCACTCCGTGGGGCACGGTGTTGTCAGGGGAGGAGAACTTCCACAGCTACTTTGTCGCCGACTCGAATGCCTTCGGCAGTGACCGCTATGGACTCAATGGCCGGCCCAGCGTCTACCGCTGGGAGGCGGTCGACTCACGCTTCGACGCCACCCAACCCGACTACGCAGCAGAGCCGCACCGGTTCGGCTACATCGTGGAAATCGACCCACGCGATCCGCAATCCACCCCGCTCAAGCACACGGCACTCGGGCGATTCACCCACGAAGGCGCAAACGTACGCGTCGATGATGACGGCACGGTTGCGGTCTACATGGGTGATGACGAGCGCTTCGAATATCTCTACAAATTCGTGGCGAGGAGGAAGTACCGTCGCGGTAATTCAGCAGTTGCGCGGCGGCACAACCTCCGGCTACTGACCGATGGCGACCTCTACGTGGCGCGCTTCAGCGGCAACCAGCGTCCCGGGAACGACAACCTCGGGCAGGGGGCATGGGTGCCGCTGACTCTGAACGGCAAGTCAGAGGTGCCGGACATGACGCATGAGGAAGTGCTGGTCTTCACCAGGTTGGCCGCGGATCGGGTCAAGGCAACGCCGATGGACCGCTGCGAAGATGTCGAGCCGAATCCTCGTACCGGCAAGGTCTATGTCGCCTGCACCAACAACCCTGATCGGGGTGCCGACGGATGGCCCGGCCCCGATGGCGCAAATCCACGCGCTGGCAATCGGAACGGACATGTCATCGAGATCACTGAGCGAGCCAATCGGGCGAGCGCCACATCCTTTGGCTGGAACCTGTTCTTGGTCTGCGGCGACTCTGATGAATCGGGCAGGTATTTCGGAGGTTGGCAGGGACCAGTCGCGCCCATCTCCTGCCCCGACAATCTCACCTTCGATTCAGTCGGAAATCTGTGGATCGCGACCGATGGCGCACCAGGGTCGATCTCCAAAGCCGACGGCTTGTTCCGGGTGCCGGTCGAGGGCGCGGAGCGCGGCCGTGTTGTGCAGTTCCTGGCTGTGCCGTACCAGGCCGAGACGTGCGGCCCGGTCATCGATGATCGTGACGGATCGGTCTTTGTCGCGGTGCAGCATCCAGGTGAGGATGGATCGTGGGACGATCAACTGTCCTACTTTCCCGACTATGTACCGGCTCGCGTCAGGCCGCGTCCCGGCGCCTGGCGGGGTCCGCGACCGAGCGTGATCCAGGTGACCAGGAGGGGCCTGGGGCCGGTGGCGTTCCAGCGCATGCACCATGCCGTCCGCCGTCAGGTGCGCAACCAGGAATTCCCCAGTCACCAGGCTCGTCGGTGCGATCTCAAGGGCATCCAGGATATGCGGCAGAACCGGCCGGTGCACGCACACCACAGTCGGCGCACCGCTGTGGAGTGTCGCCTCCCGTATCTTGCGCGCCAAGTTCCCGACGCCCTTGGGATTGTCCTTGCCTTCTTCCTCGCTCAGCAGGCCATGCTTTTCAATGGTGATCTTGCGCTCATCTGCGTACGGCAGCAGGGTCGCCAGGCA
>JAJTCL010000024.1 GCA_021323255.1 Propionibacteriaceae bacterium
CCCGCTGGTCTCGGTGACCCGGGATGACGGCTGGGTCCTGCTGCTGGTCAAGCCACAGTACGAGGTAGGGCGGGAGCTGTTGGGCAAAGGTGGGGTGGTGCGCGCCCCGGCGGACCAACTCCAGGCGATTGCAGGCGTGATCAAGGAAGCTGGCCAACATGGCTGGCACGCCGTGGAGGCCGTCCCGAGCCGGCTCCCAGGGGTGTCCGGCAACCGCGAGTTCTTTGTGCTCCTGCGTCGCACGGGATCTGGGCCGGACCTGGATCTGACCGCGCTCGTGGGGAGTTAAGGCAGAGGAAGCGAGCAGTCCAAATATGCTGTGGCAGGTGACCGAGGCCTCAGCCCAGCCGACCGGCCGACCCAGCGGCGCAAGCCCAGACTCAGCGCGTCGCGTCGCCGTGCTGACCCACATGGGACGACCGGCCGCCATCGCCGCGGCAACGCGTTTGATCGAGGGCATGACACCGCTCAGCAAGCCAGTCAGCCTCGACGACCGAATTGAGCTGATGGTGGTGCTGGGAGGTGATGGCACCATCCTGCGCGGCACGGAATGGGTCATGCCGAGTGAGATTCCGCTCCTCGGGGTCAATTTGGGACATGTGGGCTTTCTGGCTGAGGCTGAGTCATCAGAGATCGACACGATTGTCACCCATGTCGTTGAGCGCTCCTACACCGTCGAGGAGCGATTCACCATTGATGTCACACTTCGCGATTCCACGACGCTCAAGTCCGAGTGGTCGTCCTACGCGGTCAACGAGGTGTCGATCGAGAAGGCCTCTCGGGAGCGGATGGTCGAGGTCCTGGTGGAGGTGGATGGCCGACCGCTTTCTCGTTGGGCCTGCGACGGGATGCTGGTTTCCACCCCCACCGGCTCCACCGCGTACGCCTTCTCGGCCGGGGGGCCGGTGATCTGGCCGGGTGTCGATGCCCTCCTGGTAGTGCCGCTGAGCGCGCATGCACTTTTTGCGCGGCCGCTGGTGCTCAGTCCTACCTCAACCGTGGTGGTGGAGCTTCTCGACGTGTCCCCGACACACGGCATGGTCTCGTGCGATGGCCGCCGTTCGGTCGAGTTGCATGCAGGCATGGAGATCGAAGTGACCCGCGGCAGGCAGCGACTTCGATTGGCCCGGCTATCGCAGGCGCCGTTCACCGACCGACTGGTCCACAAGTTCGGGCTCCGGGTCGAGGGCTGGCGAGGTTCGGCTGATCCAGCCATCACCATGATCGACACTCCTGCATGATCACCGAGCTGCGCATCGCAGACCTAGGTGTGATCAAGGACGCAACGATCGGGCTTCATCCAGGTCTCACCGTCGTTACCGGGGAAACCGGCGCGGGGAAGACGATGATCGTCAGCGGGCTTGGTTTGCTGCTCGGCGGCCGGGCAGACCCGCGATCAGTTCGCCGAGGCTCAGAGCGGGCACGTGTGGAAGGACGGTTCAGGATCGAGAATCCTGAACTGCTGCAGCGGGTGAGCGAGGCCGGCGGCGAAATGGACGACGACGAGCTGATCCTGGCTCGCCATGTCACAGCAGGAGGGCGCTCTCGTGCCTACCTGGGCGGTGCCCAGGTACCGGCGAGTGCATGCGCACAGCTGACTTCCGAGCTGGTGAGGATCTATGGACAGGCGGAACAGGAACGACTCACTGAGGCCGACAGGCAACGCCAGCTTTTGGATCGTTTCGCCGGCGCCGCCGTCCTGGAGCCACTTGCCAGCTACTGCGCCTTCTGGTCGGAGGACCACGCGGCACGGACCGAGCTGGCTGAACTCCGTGCCGCCGCGCAGAGCCGGGCTCGTGAGATTGATCTGTTGACCTTCGGCCTGGAAGAGATCGAGCGCATCGGACCTGGCCCAACCGAGGATGTCGAGCTGGCGGCGGAGGCCGCACGACTCCAGTCCGCAGACGATTTGCGGGAGTCGGCGCAATCGGCTGTCAACGCCCTGGCTGGCCCCGACGATGAGGCCGGCGGTGCACTGGCGATGCTCTACGCGGCGCGCAAAGCTTTTGAGTCGGCAGGGCGGCTGGAACAGATTGCCGAGCGCCGCGCTCAGCTGAGCACGCTGACCCGGAAGTACGGCAGCACATGTGACGAGGTCCTGCAGTGGGCTGCGGACTCTGCGGTGCGGCTCACTCAACTCGGGCAGGGCGATGAGCGGATCGCCGTCTTGACCGAGCGACTCGAGCAGCTGAGCACCGAGTTGACCTCACTCGCGGCTCAGATCAGTGCGGCCCGGAGTGAGGCGGCAACCAGATTCAGTGAGTTGGTACGCAGTGAGCTTGCCGCTCTGGCCATGCCGCACGCGCAGCTCAGCTTTGAGCTGGCCAGTGCGGACCTCGGACCGTGGGGCGCCGATCGGGTGGACCTGGTGTTCGCCGCCAACCCAGGCAGCGAGCTGCGCAGTCTGGGTCGCGTGGCGTCAGGTGGCGAGCTGTCGCGCGTCCGGCTGGCCCTGGAGGTGGTGCTGGCGGCCGATCAGGACGCCATCACGCTGGTCTTCGATGAGATCGATGCCGGCGTCGGCGGCAAGGTCGCCGTCGAGGTCGGTCGCCGCCTCGCCCGGCTGTCGCAGCACACCCAAGTCGTGGTGGTCACCCATCTCGCCCAAGTCGCCGCTTTCGCGGACCGGCACTACGTCGTGGTGAAGGCCGACGACGGTCAGGTGACCACCAGCGGAGTGGTGGCGGTTGCCGAGGAGGACCGTGCCGTCGAACTCGCTCGGATGATGGCTGGTCTGGACACGACGGAGTCTGCCGTGGCCCACGCCAGCGAGTTGGTCGAGGTTGCCGCCGCGGCGCGAGCGTCGGCAATCGCGCCCCGATGGATGGAGGATCGATGAGACCCGTTGGGAGTCTCTTCAGTGTGGGCTAGGAACTGTGACAGAGACAACATCATCGGGTTGCAGCGGGATGCGCTAGCGCCGCTATTAAATCGGCGGGGGCAATCTCATAAAGCTCTCATGTAAGGCTCAATAGCGTCCCAGGTATGCGGGTGCTCGTCGTCGAGGATGACGTTCGAATGGCGGCCGGAATCAGGCGCGGGCTGCGCTCGGTCAATGTGACCGGAGACATCGCCAGCACGTCACGTGGGGCCTGCGCGATGCTTGCGGACACGCCGTACGACGTGATCGTGCTCGACGTGATTCTGCCGGACGCAGATGGTTTCACCACCTGTCGCCAGCTTCGCAGCGCTGGTGAGTGGACGCCGATCATCATGCTCACCCCGCGCGGGGGGATCGATCACCGGATTCGCGGGCTTCACGCGGGGGCCGACTATTACCTGAGTAAGCCTTTCGCCTTCAGTGACCTGCTCACCCGGCTCCGGATCCTCGCGCGTCGCGACTCGGCCGAGCGCCCGGCAATGATCAAGGTTGGTTCGCTGCGACTCGATCCCACTGCCGCGCGAGTCTGGCGGGGGGAGCAGGAGATTCGCCTGTCGGCCCGCGAGTTCGGCATGCTCGAGGCGTTCATGCGGAGCCCGGGACAGGTGCTCGGTCACCATCAGCTGCTGGATGCGGCTTGGAACCTCGGACACGACTACCGCTCCAACGTGATCGAGGTCTACGTTCGCTACCTTCGGGAGAAGATCGACCGACCGTTCGGCGTACGGTCGCTGGAGACCGTACGCGGGCTCGGCTACCGGCTCCGACGCGACGGGGGGAAATGAGCAGGCTACCGATCACGGTCTGCCTCAGGGGCTCACTGGTTCGGGATCTCGCCGTTCGCTGAAGCCCATCTGGCGCGGGTGGGAGTATGGACCCCGAGATGCGACTTCCCACCCTGCTCCGCAAACGCGGTACACCGACCCAGATTGGCGGTGTCGCCCGGCTCGATCGGCGTACCAAGAACCTCACCAAACGGCTGCGCGCCGGTGAGATCGCGATCATTCATCACAGCGACCTGGATCGGGTCAGCGCCGAGGCTCTGGTGGAGGCCGGGGCCGCGGCAGTGGTGAATGCGGTGTCCTCAGTCTCGGGTCGCTATCCCAACCTTGGGCCCGGGATCTTGCTGGAGGCTGGGATCCCGCTCATTGACAATGTCGGCGACCACATCTTCACTCGGGTCCACGAAGGTGACTGGCTAACGCTGGATGGTGGAAAGTTGGTCAATTCGGCAGGCAGCGTGGTGGCGGAGGGCACGCTCTACACCACCGAAATCCTGGAGGACCACCTCGAATATGCCCGGACTGGCCTTGCCGATCAGATCGAGGCGTTCGCCGAAAACACCATGACCTACCTGCGGGTGGAGAAGGAGCTGTTGCTGGAGGGTGTCGGCGTGCCCGCCGTCGCTACCGCGATCGAAGGCCGGCACGTTTTGATCGTGGTCCGCGGCTACGACTACCGTGGTGATCTGGCTGCACTCCGGCCCTACATCTCCGAGTACCGACCTCTCTTGATGGGAGTCGACGGCGGAGCCGATGCGCTGATCGAGGCCGGATACAGACCGGACATGATCATCGGCGACATGGACTCGTGTTCCGACGAAACCTTGCGGTGCGGCGCGGAACTGGTGGTGCACGCGTACCACGACGGCCGCGCGCCTGGACTGGAGCGGATCGAGAAGCTGGGGCTTCAGGCGGTCGTGTTTCCCGCGCTGGGCACCAGCGAGGACGCGGCCATGTTGCTCGCCGATTCCAAGGGAGCCAGCTTGATCGTCGCTGTGGGCACCCATGCCTCGCTGGTGGAGTTCTTGGACAAAGGTCGAGCTGGGATGGCCTCCACGTTCCTGACCAGGCTTCGCGTCGGGCCCAAGCTGGTTGACGCCAAGGGCGTCTCCCGGATCTACCGCAGCCAGATCAAGACGTGGCACCTGATGCTGTTTGTACTGTCCGGCATTCTGGCACTCTTCACAGCGCTGCTGTTCACCGACGTGGGGTGGGCATTCGGCAATGTCATCGTCGCGCGGATCCGCGACCTGCTCTACTGGATAAAGGAACTCATCACTTGATCAATTTCCGCTACCACATCGTGTCGTTGATGGCGGTCTTCATTGCTTTGTCCGTAGGGATTGCAGTCGGTGTGTCCCTCAGCCCGTCGGTCGACCAGGGATTGCTTCAGCAGGCAGCGCAAGATCGCGAGCTGGTGGCGGATCTGCGCGCGGAACTCGATCGGCGCAAGGCACTCGACGACTACCGCAACGCCTATGACGAGCAGGTCGGCGCCGCCGTGACCGCAGGTGTGTTGAGCGGGCAACGGGTGGCCATGGTCGCTATGCCGGAGGCCCCCGATGATGTGGTGCAGAACATCTCCGAAGCTGTCGTCGGGGCCGGCGGCACCGTGGTACGCGATGTCACGGTCAACGCCGAAGCCTTTGATACCGGGAGGGCAGAGGATGTCACGGAAGCGTTGGCTGATTATTTCGGCCCGCTTGGTCTTAGCGACTCCATGTCTCCAGCGACCCGGCTTGGGGTCGCCCTCGGTAGGTCAATTGGATCCAAAGACATGGAGGATCGTGACCCGCTGGCGCTGGCTGTGGGGGAGTCCCTGGAAAGCCGGGGCTTGGTGACGATCAGCGACGGATCGGCAGCGCAAGCGCAGCTCATCATCGTGGTCACTGCTCCGGCATCGGATCCCCGCCCCACGCCCGAGGAGCTCACCGCACACGTTCAATTTCAGGTCGGGTTGACGACGCGGGCAGGAGTGGTCCTGGGCGGCCCGAACAGCGAGGACATCGAGGGCACCGATGTGCTGGCGGCCCGGTCGGACGCGACTGCGGTGGATAGCCTCACCACTGTGGATGTGGCCGATCTCAGCAGCGGTGTGACCACCGTCGTACTGGCAGGCAAGGAACGGCTGCTCGGCCGTCCAAGTCAGCACTACGGTGCACTGACGAGGGCCGACGCACCGCTGCCCGAGCTGCCGGTGCGTTAGTGTCGTGTCTCCTAAGTCTCTTTACGGTTCGCGCCGCCCAGGCACGCACCTCGCGGTGTTCTCCTTGGTCGGCATACGACCCGGTATGCCTCCCTCGTCGGCCTTGCGATGCACGCACCTGAACGACGCCAACCGCAAAGGAACTTAGGAGACACGACACTGTGAGGCGCCCGCTGCTGGCCTGCGCGGCCTCGAGTTGTGCTGCGGCCTTGGTGGCGGCGGTGGCCAACCGGCGAGCCGTGCGGGCACTGCCAAACCATGCCGCTCAGCCTGCCGGATGCACCGAATCCGCGTCGCGCTGGATCCGGACCAACCATGCCGGGGCGACTGTGACTCTGGCTGAGGGCCCGATCGCGGTCGTCGCACTGCTGGTCGGCGCAGGACTCGATCGGCTGCTGGACGAGTCAGGACGACGGAGCCTAGCGGTGGCCGTTGCCGGCGTCGGATCTGGGATGGTCGGGGCGTACGACGACCTCTACGGGACGACCCAGGCGAAGGGCTTGCGGGGTCACCTTCGCGCGCTGCGTTCCGGTGAGCTGACCAGCGGGACGATCAAGGTTCTTGGGGTCGGCTGCAGCGCGGCGACCGCTGCGGCGCTGATCCAGCGGGGCCGGCCCGGCTGTCCGAAGCCGATGTGCCGCGTTGTGGACGGGCTAGTCGACACCGCGCTCATCGCAGCGACTGCCAACCTCATCAATCTGTTCGACCTGCGGCCCGGCCGGGCAGCCAAGGTGGTCATCCTGCTCGGCACCGGCCTGTTCGGTTTCGGGGCTGCGCCGGCGGTTGGCGCTGCTGCGGGCAGCCTGCCAACCGATCTGGCTGCGCGATCCATGCTCGGTGACTGCGGCGCCAATGCGCTCGGTGCTGCGGCCGGCACCGCTCAACCTTGCGAGCGAGCGAGTGAGCTTCACCGAGGTCATCGAAGGCACGCCACTGCTGCGCCGCCTGGACCAGCTCGGACGCCCGGCTACGGCACTATCCACGCGCGAGCAAAGACAATCCTCCGCGTGAGAGCCGGTCTCGCCTCGATCGCCGCAGGCGTCGCGGGGCTCACCCTCGCAGCACGCCTCGTCGGCTTCGGCCGGTCGTTGGTCTTCTCCAAGACCGTCGGTGACACCTGTCTCGGCGATACATACAACGCTGCCAACGGCCTGCCCAACGTGCTCTTCGAGATCGTCGCCGGCGGCGTCCTGGCAGGGGTAGTGGTCCCAGTGGTGGCACGGCATGTCGGCTCAGGGCGGACGGAGCATGCTGCGCGCACCGCATCAGCGCTGATGACCTGGACTTTGTTGGTGCTGACCCCGGCCGGCCTGGCAGTGCTCGCCGGAGCCCGACTCTTTGCCACGACCTTTGCCAAGGCGGACTGTGCCGGTAGCGCGGACATACTGGCCGCGCTCGTCGCCATGTTCGCGCCGCAGGTGTGGCTATATGGCCTGGCGGTGGTCAGTGCCGGCATACTGCAGGCTCATCACCGCTTCCTCGCCGCAGCGGCGGCACCGCTGCTCTCCAGCGTTGTGGTGATCCTGGCCTACCTCAGCTACGCGGCTCTCGCGGCTCCTGCAGCCAACGACGACCCGTCGCAGCTGACAGGGCAGGCTCTTGCCGCTCTGGGATGGGGCACGACCTTAGGCGTCCTTGCCCTGGCGGTCTGCACGCTGGTGCCGCTTGGCAGGCTCGGGTTGCGGCTCAGGCCTCGGCTGCGGTTTGCCGCTGGTGATCGGTCGGTGATCATGACGATCGCCGCGGCAGGGATCGTCGGCCTGGTGTTGCAGCAGCTCAGCGTGTTGTTGATCAACTGGTCGGCGCAGCAGACCGGTGATCAAGGTGCGTTGACGCGGTTCACTTGGGCGAACGCCATCTACCTGCTCCCGTACGCCGTGCTGGCCGCTCCACTGCTGCAGCTGAGCTTCCCGAGACTGGCGGCCGCCGCCGAGCGGGGCAGTACCGAAGTCGGGGAGGTGCTTGCGGAAACGGGCCCGGTCACGGTCGTCATGGCATGGTTGGGAGCATCGCTACTGGTGGCGACAGCCGTCCCTGTGGCGCGGGTGTTTGTGCTCGGACCCGGCTCGGGGCGCACAGACGCACTGGCGTGGCCGATTTTGGCGTTTGCGCCCGCGATCGTCGGGTTCACTCTGCTTGGTCTGGCTTCGCGGACCCTGCTCGCCCAGCACTTGGGAAAGGCGTCGGGAGTCGCCAACGCCCTGGGCTGGGCTGCAGTGATCATCAGCGTGGCCCTGCTGCGGCTGGTCGTTCCGGCCGACTGGCTGGTGGTGGCGCTGGCGGGGAGTGTGTCGCTGGGGATGGTCCTGGGTGCGGCGGCGGGGTGGGCGCTGCTGCGGCGCTCCGGAATGCGCTCCGTTGGGCTGGCGAGACCGATGTTGGTCAGTCTGGCAGCCGCCGTGCTGGCCGGTGGAGTTTCGGCGGCCGGTTCGCAGCTGTTTGCCGACGTCGGCATCCTGTTAGCCGTGGTGGGTGCAGTCGCCGCAGCTGCGCTGTGTGTCGTGGTGTTCGCGGGGACGCTGCGAGTTCTGGCACCGGCGCTCCTCGCGCAGCTCTGGGGGCTGCGGCGCCGCACACCTTCGGCCGAGGTGGGTTCATCATGAAAGTCGCGCAGCTGCTGACCGCCAGTACCGGTGGCATCGGGCGCCACGTTGGGAGCATCGCCCCGCGGTTGGAGCAGCGCGGGCATCAAGTCCGGGTGTTCTGCCCCAAGGTCACGGCCGAAGCCCAGGGTTTCCACCAGCTGGGTCTTGATGTATGGCCACTGCGGAGCCTGCGCCGGTTCACTGGTGCCGATCTCGTGCACGCGCACGGCCTCAAGGCGGGATGGTTGGCGCTACCGATCGCCTGGATGTTCAAGGTGCCCGTTGTGGTGACCTGGCACAACGCTGTGTTGGGCGAGGGACTTGCACCGGCAGCAGTGCGCCAGACGCTGCGTGCCGTGGCACTCGGGGCGGATATGACGCTGGCGGCCAGCCGGGATCTGGTCGCTCAAGCGGTGCGATTCGGAGCTCGGAACGCGCGGCTGTCCCCAATCGCCGCACCGGTGCTGCCGCCTGCCAGGGTCAGCCGTGACGAGCAGCGACGGGCTCTTGGTGCCGGCGCTCACGACACAGTGGTACTCACGGTCAGCCGGCTTGCCCCACAAAAGAACCTTGGCATGGTGCTCGACATAGCCGCAGCTGTACGCGACAAGCCCGATCTTCGGTTCGTGGTCGTCGGCGAAGGGCCGGAGCGAGACGAGCTGCAGCGCCGCATTACCGACGAGCGCCTGCGAGTGCGCTTATTGGGCAGGAGCGACGACATCGGTTCATTGCTCGCGGCCGCTGACCTTGCGCTGCTGACCTCCACCTGGGAAGCCCGCGCGCTGGTGGCTCAGGAGGCTCTGTTGGCTGGCGTCCCGCTGGTCACCACGCGAGTGGGTGGGATTGAGGAGCTCGTCGGGTCGGCGGCAGTGCTGATCACGCCGGGCGATGTCGAGGAGGCGGCGCAGCACATCATCGCGCTTGCCGACAATCCCGATAAGCGTCGCCGGCTGAGCGAGGCGGGACTGCATCAGGCAGCCACCTGGCCTGACGAGGACGACGTCGTCGACGACCTGGTCCGGGTGTATACCGAGCTCGCTCGAGATCGGCGCTACAAAGGCTTTTGGGACGACTCCGGCGGGTTCACCGTCAGATAAGGCTCTACGACGTAAGCTGGAGGCCCGTGGGATACCGCGGCACACTCACCAAGCATCTTTTCGTGACCGGGGGCGTCGCCTCCTCACTCGGCAAAGGGCTGACGGCATCCAGCCTCGGCAATCTCCTGGTGGCCCGAAGGCTTCGGGTTTCCATGCAGAAACTCGACCCGTACCTCAATGTCGATCCCGGCACGATGAACCCTTTCCAGCACGGCGAGGTGTTCGTCACCGAGGACGGCGCGGAGACCGATCTTGACGTCGGTCACTACGAGCGCTTCCTCAATGTCAACCTGTCCGGCGAGGCCAACATCACCACCGGCAAGGTCTACTCCTCGGTGATCGCCAAAGAGCGACGCGGCGACTATCTCGGTGACACCGTGCAGGTCATTCCGCACATTACGAACGAGATCAAGGACTCGATGATGGCCATGGGAGGGCCCGACATCGATGTCGTGATCCACGAGATTGGCGGCACCGTCGGCGACATCGAGTCTTTGCCATTCCTGGAAGCGGCACGTCAGGTGCGCCACGATGTGGGGCGCGAGAACGTCTTCTTCCTGCATGTCTCGTTGGTGCCCTACATCGGTCCCAGCGGCGAGCTGAAGACAAAGCCGACCCAGCACTCGGTCGCCGCACTGCGTCAGGTCGGCATCCAGCCCGATGCCGTCGTGTGCCGCTCCGACCGAGACATCCCAGAGTCGGTGAAACGCAAGATCTCTTTGATGTGTGACGTCGACGAATCCGCGGTAGTGGCCGCGATCGACGCGCCGAGCATCTATGACATTCCGAAGGTGCTGCACTCCGAAGGGCTGGACGCGTACGTGGTGCGGCGGCTGGACCTGCGGTTCCGGGACGTGGACTGGACGCGCTGGAACGACCTGCTTGACCGCGTGCACCATCCGAAGGAGGAGGTCACGATTGCGCTGGTCGGCAAGTATGTCGATCTGCACGACGCGTACCTCTCGGTGTGCGAGGCGCTGCGCGCCGGTGGTTTCGCCAACCATGCCAAGGTCGTGATTCGCTGGGTGCCCTCCGACGACTGCCAGACTCGGGAGGGTGCGGCCCGGATACTGAGCGAGGTCGACGGGGTCGTCATCCCAGGCGGGTTCGGGATCCGCGGCGTCG
This sequence comes from Propionibacteriaceae bacterium, assembly GCA_021323255.1. Classification (GTDB taxonomy): domain Bacteria; phylum Actinomycetota; class Actinomycetes; order Propionibacteriales; family Propionibacteriaceae; genus Microlunatus. Next base: position 10,677 of record JAJTCL010000024.1, read on the forward strand.
AAGGCAAGGTCGGCGCAATTCGTTACGCCCGTGAGAACCAGATCCCGATCTTGGGACTCTGTCTCGGTCTGCAGTGCATGGTGATCGAGGTTGCTCGGCACCTGTCAGGACTCGACGGAGCCGACAGCAGCGAGTTCGCGCCCGATACGCCGCATCCGGTCATCGCCACGATGGCCGAGCAAGTGGCGATCGTCGAGGGCGGCGGCGACTTTGGCGGGTCCATGCGGCTGGGTTCTTATCCGGCCGAACTGCTGCCCGGCTCGATCGTCGCGAAGCGCTACGGTCAGGCTCATGTGGAGGAGCGGCATCGACATCGCTATGAGGTCAACAACGCATACCGCAGCCGGCTGGAGGACGCCGGTCTGGTGATCAGCGGTACCTCACCTGACACCAAACTTGTCGAGTTCATTGAGCTACCGAGTGAGATCCATCCCTACTTCGTCGCCACCCAGGCGCACCCAGAGCTCAAGTCCCGCCCAACCAGACCGCATCCGCTCTTTGTCGGTCTCGTCGAGGCGGCGCTGGACCGCAAGCTGGCGACCCGGCTGCCGGTGGACGACGACCATCGATGATCATTCTCGGCCCCGAAGAGCTGGCCGATGTGCAGCTGAGCTGGCCAGTCGAGTCGTCCACGGTGCTGGCTGAGGGCAGGATCACCAAGTATGTGCAAGATCAGGTGATCACGCCGAGCGGCGCCTTGATCACGCGGGAGTATCTCAAGCATCCAGGAGCAGTAGGAGTGATCGCGCTCGATGATCATGAGCGGGTGGCTCTGGTACGGCAATATCGACATCCGGTCCGTCATCGACTGATCGAGCCGCCTGCTGGGCTTCTCGATGTCGGCGGTGAGGATTATCTACCTGCTATGCAACGCGAGCTGGCAGAGGAGGTGGGACTGGCGGCCGAGAACTGGGCTGTGCTGGTCGACCTGTTCACTACGCCGGGAATTCTCGGCGAGTCACTGCGCATCTATCTCGCCCGAGACCTGCAGGCGGTCGACGGCGCGGATGATTACATCCGGGAGGGCGAGGAGGCACATATGGACGTTGTATGGGCGTCACTTGACGATCTTGCCGAGGCGGTCCTCGATGGCCGCCTGCATAACCCGACTGTCGTGGCGGGGGTATTGGCCGCTTGGGCCGCGCGCCAGCGGGATGGTTTCGCTAGCCTCCGCCCTGCCGATGCCGCCTGGCCTGCTCATGAGGTGCTGGCGACCGAGGGAATCTAGTCGGCTCGTCAACCTCCGGCACCCAGCCCTTCGGGGACAGCCCATACGCCCGAGCAATCTGGCACGCCGCCAAAGCCCCCCAGGCGCTACTGAGCTGATGAGCTGAGCCGGCGGGCGATTGCCCTGTCAGCTGACCCATGCCACGCCATTGCTGCGTGGCATGATCAAGCTGATGCCCAGGTTCGGGAGGATCAATGAAAATCGGCGTGCCCAGCGAGGTCAAGAACCATGAGTATCGGGTCGCCATCACTCCAGCCGGGGTGAACGAGTTCACTAGGCGTCGCCACGAGGTGATCGTCGAGTCCGGCGCGGGCACCGGCTCTTCCATCACCGATGACGAGTTCGCAGCAGCGGGGGCAAAGATCGCTGCCAGCCCCGAGGAGGTCTGGGAGCAGGCAGACCTGATCTTGAAGGTCAAAGAGCCAATTCCGATCGAGTACGACCGGATGCAGCCGGGCCAGGTGCTGTTCACCTACCTGCATCTGGCAGCCAGCCGCGACTGCACCCGGGCGCTGCTGGACCGAAAGGTCACCGGCATCGCGTACGAGACTGTGCAGCTGAGCAACGGCACATTGCCGCTGCTGGCCCCGATGAGCGAGGTGGCCGGTCGCCTCGCCCCTCAGGTAGGCGCTTATCACCTCATGCGGCAGGGCGGCGGCCGGGGAACGCTGATGGGTGGTGTCTCCGGCGTGTATGCAGCGAAGGTGGTGGTGATCGGTGCCGGCGTGTCCGGCATGAACGCCGCTGCGATTGCCCTCGGCATGCAAGCCGAGGTGCTGCTGCTGGACCGCAATATCGACAAGTTGCGGGAGGCGGATCGCATCTACCAGGGTCACATGCAGACTATTGCCTCCAATGCGTACGAGGTCGAACGGGCCGTGCTGGACGCCGATCTGGTCATCGGTGCCGTGCTGGTGCCAGGAGCCAAGGCACCAACGTTGATCAGCAACGAGCTGGTCTCCCGAATGCGATCCGGCAGCGTGCTGGTCGACATCGCGATCGACCAAGGCGGCTGCTTCGAGGACAGCCGGCCGACCACTCACGCTGAGCCGACCTTCCGGGTACACAACTCGGTGTTCTACTGCGTAGCCAACATGCCGGGCGCGGTGCCCAACACCTCAACCTATGCGCTGACCAACGTCACGCTGCCATACGCGCTCAGCCTCGCCAAGAACGGCTGGCGTGAGGCGCTGAAGGCCGATCCCGCCCTCGCACTCGGCCTGAACACGCACGAAGGCGCGATTACCAACGCCCCGGTTGCCCAGGCTCATGGGCTCGAGCATCAGGAGCTGACCGACGTCCTCAGCTGACGCCCTAGCGATGCTGGGACTCATCCAGACCTACCTCGACCATCTGACCGTCGAGCGAGGCATGTCCCGGCACACCGTCGGCGCTTATGGTCGCGACCTGCGCCGCTATGCCGGCTACCTGTCAGAACAGGGCGTCACCGATCCGTCGCAGGTCACCAGCGCGATGATCGGCGGCTTTGCGGAACGGTTGCGCGAGGGCGTCGCCGCACCCGACGGTGCCGGTTGGATAGAGCAGCCGCTGGCGAATGCCAGTGCAGCGCGGGCCTTGATCGCCGTACGCAGCCTGCACCGCTTCGCCACTGCCGAGGGGATCACCGCCGAAGATCCCGCACGGACCATCCGGCCGCCCAAACCGCCTCGGCGGCTGCCCAAGCCATTGAGCCTGGAGCAGGTTCAGGCCATGCTGGCCGTACCAGCGACCGACACCGAAATCGGTCTTCGTGACGCGGCGCTGCTGGAATTGCTCTACGGCACCGGCATCCGGATCTCCGAGGCAGTCGCGCTCGATGTGGACGACGTTGGTCGGCTCATCCGGGCGCCGGCCGGCGAATCAGCACCAGGATTGCGGGTTCTCGGCAAAGGAAGCAAAGAGCGCCTCGTGCCGGTTGGCTCGTACGCCCGGGCCGCGCTGGATGCCTACCTGGTACGAGGCCGGCCGGTCCTCGCCGGACATGGCCGCGGCATTCCGGCATTGTTTCTCAACACCCGGGGCGGCCGGCTATCGAGGCAGAGCGCCTGGGCAATCCTGCGATCGGTGGCCGAGAAGGCTGGCATCACCACCGATGTGTCGCCTCACACCTTGCGGCACTCCTACGCCACGCATCTGCTGGATGGTGGAGCAGACGTCCGCGTCGTGCAGGAGCTGCTGGGCCATGCTTCGGTCACCACAACCCAGATCTACACACTGATAACCATCGATCACTTACGGGAAGTCTTCCTCACTTCCCACCCTCGCGCGTATTAGTGTCGTGTCGACAAAACTGCTTGGAGGAGGCAGGAGTGCAGGAACTCCACGAGGGCAGCGAGGCTCCGCCCAACTTCCCTGCGACAGATCTCATGGCATCCTCGCCCACCGTGGTGGCTGACCTGACCGACGAGCATTATCTCGATGCGGCCAACTTCGAGTGGCCGCTGCTCCGGACCGAGCAGCAGACCGAGGTGGCTGCGGACTCCGTCGTGGCGGCACCACCGGAGGACATTCCGCAGTCCGTCGACGCCGAGCCGGTGATCGGTCCCACCGGTCGACCATGGCCCGACCTGCCGACACCGCCGCTGCTGACCGAGCATGGACCAGCTCTGATCATCGCAATGTGCAACCAGAAGGGCGGTGTCGGGAAGACCACGACGACGATCAACCTCGGCGCTGCCCTGGCCGAGCTCGGCCGCCACGTGCTCTTGGTGGACTTCGACCCGCAGGGTTCCCTCTCGGTGGGCCTGGGCGTCAATCCACACACTCTCTCCGCAAGCATCTACAACCTGCTGCTGAGTCGCGACACGTCGATCGATGACGTGATCGATGAAACCAATGTGCCTGGCTTGGACATCCTGCCCAGCAACATCGACCTGTCGGCGGCTGAGATTCAGCTGGTCTCTGAGGTGGCACGGGAGCAGACCCTGGTTCGGTTGCTGGAGGCGGTCCGGAGTCGTTACGACGTGATACTCATCGACTGTGCCCCCTCACTCGGCCTCCTGACGATCAATGCGTTGACCGCAGCCGACCGAGTGATCATGCCCCTGGAGTGTGAATTCTTCGCACTGCGCGGCATTGCGTTGCTGACCGACACGATTGCCAAGGTGCAGGACCGGCTGAATCCGAGCCTGGAGATCTTGGGGATCCTCGGCACCATGTACGACCCGCGTACTCTGCATAGCCGTGAAGTGCTGGAACGCGTCGTCGAAGCATTCGGAGAGCAGGTCTTCCACACCGTCATTCGTCGCACGGTGAAATTCCCGGAGACGACCGTGGCCGGCGAGCCGATCACGACGTACGCCCCGACATCACCGGGAGCGGAGGCTTACCGCACCCTGGCGCGTGAGGTGCTCCTGCGATGCCGCGTCGCGTAGCCCTGGGCCTGGCTGCCGCCTCGGAACTGGCAACAGAGCCGCCCGGCCGGCGCGGTTCCGGCCGGATCCGCCATGAGGAGAAGATCACGGTCTACGTCAGTGCCGAGGAACTGCTGGCGCTGGAGCAGGCGAGGTTGACCTTACGCGCTCAGTACGGCATGGCGGTTGACCGCGGGCGAATCGTTCGTGAGGCGATCGCGGCAATGCTTGCTGATCTCGAGGCGAGTGCCGACGACTCCGAGCTGGTCCGCAGGCTGTCCACCTCGTGAATCTCATCCTGTCAGCGGAGACCGAACACGAAGCAGGCCTGCCAGACCACCCCGCCAGGACGCCCGACGGCGGGGGGTTCGAGGTTCACCTCGACAACTTTGACGGCCCCTTCGACCTTCTGCTGCACCTGATCTCTCGGCACAAGATGGACATCACCGAGGTCGCGCTATCCCAAGTGACCGATGAATTCATCGCTCACATCAAGGCGGCGGGTCCGAGCTGGGATCTGGACCAAACGAGCCAATTCATGGTGGTTGCCGCCACGCTGCTGGATCTCAAGGCTGCCCGGCTGATCCCCTCCGGCGAGGTCGAGGATCCAGAGGACCTGGCCTTGCTGGAAGCACGGGATCTGCTGTTCGCACGGCTGCTGCAATATCGCGCGTTCCAGCGGGTGGCCAGCTACTTCGCTGCGACGCTGGAGGTGCAAGGTCGACGGTTTCCACGCGAGGTGGGGCTGGAGCCACGCTTCGCCCGGCTGATGCCAGAGGTGACCATCTCGGTCAGCCCAGTCCGGTTTGCCGACCTGGCCGCGAAGGCATTGTCACCGAAGCAGGCCAGCGTCTTGTCACTGGCCCACCTGCATGCACCAGTAGTGAGCGTTCGGGAGCAGGCCCTGGTCGTGGTCGACCGGTTGCGGCAACAACGCGCTCTGACCTTCCGGGCGCTTACCCACGACTCGTCCACGCTGTTGACCACGGTGGCGCGGTTCCTGGCGTTGCTGGAGCTGTTCCGCGACGGCGCTGTCGCGTTCGAGCAGCTGACCCCCCTCGGTGAGCTGACGATCCGTTGGACTGGTGCGGACGACGCAGAATGGGCCATCTCCGACGAATTCGACGAGACTCAGGACACAACCGAGATGGACCAATGAGCGACCACAACCCCGATTTGTCAGCGTCTGAGGTCGCTATGGCGACCACCGAGGCTGACCACTCGGTGAATGTGGCGGGGGCTCTGGAGGCGCTGCTGCTACTGGCTGCGGAGCCAGTCACTGAATTCGAACTGGCGCAGGCGGTCGGGGCACCTGAATCGGTGGTCGCCGAGGCGCTCGCGGAGTTGGTCGCCTTCTACACCGAGACCGGGCGGGGTTTCGAGCTCCGGCAGGTCGGTGGCGGGTGGCGGTATTACACCCGTGAGGAGTACGCCGACCTGATCACCCGCTATGTGGTGGAAGGGCAGCAGGCGAAGCTATCTCAGGCCGCCTTGGAGACGCTGGCGGTCGTCGCCTATACCCAGCCGATCTCCCGGGCCCGGGTGTCGGCCGTGCGAGGGGTTAACGTCGACGGAGTGATGAGAACCCTGCTCTCCCGCGGCCTGATCGAGGAGGCCGGTCACGACCCGGATACCGGGGCGGTGCTGTTTGTCACCACCGGGTACTTCTTGGAACGGATGGGTTTGAAAACCCTGGAAGACTTACCGCCCCTTGCCCCACAACTGCCCGAGGTTGAGGAGCTAGAGGCCGAGCTCAGCCAGCTGGCAGAGGCCGCTCCCGGTTCGGGCCACATCGACCCTGAACCTGCTGAGCCGGACTCTGAACCTGTTCAGGAGCCGCGTCAGTGACCGAGCCTGCGGCGGGAGTACGTCTCCAGAAGGTCCTGGCCGCAGCCGGAATTGCCTCTCGTCGGGCATCCGAAGTCCTCATCAGCGAGGGACGCGTGGAGGTCAACTCTGAGGTTGTGCTGGAGCAAGGCAGAAGAGTCGATCCGGAACATGATGTGATCCGAGTCGACGGCTCCCGCATTCCGCCACCGCGCCGGCACCGATACCTCGCCCTGAACAAACCTCGCGGTGTGGTCGCCACCATGAACGATCCCGAAGGCCGACGCACAGTCGCTGACTTCATAGCCCAACACAGCAGTGAGCGGTTGTTTCACGTGGGCCGGTTGGATACCGACACCGAGGGTCTGTTGATCTTGACCAACGACGGCGACTTCGCCCACCGTCTGGCACACCCTTCGTTCCAGGTGCCGAAGACCTACATCGCCGAAGTAAATGGCGCAGTAGGTGAGCAGACTCTCAGACGCCTGCGGCGTGGCATCTCCCTCGAGGATGGGCCGGTGCAGCCTAGCTCGGTCAAGATCGTCTCCACCGCTGGTGACAAGACGCTTCTCAAGATCACAATTCAGGAAGGCCGGAATCGCATCGTGCGCCGTACGATGGAAGCGGTCGGCCATCCGGTCCGCCGGCTGTCGCGGATCGGAATCGGACCGGTCCGGCTCGGAAACCTGAAGGTCGGGGAGTACCGGGACCTCACCCGTGAGGAGCTCGGCGGGTTGCTGGATCTTACCGGTGGCTGACTGGCGGGAGGACTGACCGCGCAGGACAGAGGAGGGCAGTGGACCGCAGAATCTTCGGACTTGAGACGGAGTATGGCGTCGCGTGCACCTCTGGCGGCACGCGACGGCTGACTCCGGACGAAGTCGCACGCTATCTTTTCCGCCGGGTCGTGACCTGGGGACGTAGCAGCAACGTCTTTCTCCGCAACGGATCACGGATCTACCTCGATGTCGGCTCGCATCCGGAGTACGCGACCGCAGAGTGCGACGATCTGATCCAGCTCATCAATCACGATCGCGCCGGGGAGCGGATCCTGGAGGACTTGATTGTCGACGCCGAACATCGGCTGGCGAGCGAGGGTATCACTGGCGACATCTACCTGTTCAAGAACAACACCGACAGCCATGGCAACTCCTACGGGTGTCATGAGAACTACCTGATCTCCCGAATCGGGGACTTTTCCAAGATCACTGACGTGCTGGTGCCGTTCCTGGTGTCGCGGCAGTTGATCTGCGGTGCTGGCAAGGTGTTGCATACGGCTCGCGGGGCGGAGTACAGCGTCAGCCAGCGCGCTGAGCACATTTGGGAAAGCGTGTCATCGGCGACCACTCGCAGCCGACCGATCATCAACACCCGCGACGAGCCGCACGCGGATCCGGAGCGCTACCGCCGGCTGCACGTCATCGTCGGGGACTCAAACATGAGCGAGACGACCACACTGTTGAAAGTAGGAAGCGCGGAGCTCGTGTTGCGGTTGATCGAGGCAGGAGTCCCGATGCGGGACTTCACGCTGGAGAACCCGATTCGCGCGATCCGCGATATGAGCCGCGACCGGTCCGGACAGGTGCGAGTCGCGCTGTCCAACGGCAGGCGAATTTCGGCGCTCGAGCTGCAAACCGAGTACTACGAGAAGGTGTCGGAGTTCGTCCGACGGGAGAGTCTGGGCACTCGAATCGTCGATAGGGTCCTCGATTTGTGGGAGCGGACGCTGCGGGCAGTCGCGGAGGACAAGCTCGCGCTGATCGACACCGAGATCGACTGGGCGATCAAGCTGAAGCTGCTCGACCGCTACTCCCACAAGCACAAGCTCGGCTTTGCCGATCCCCGGATTGCGCAGCTCGATCTGGCCTATCACGACATTCGGCGGTCTCGCGGGGTGTTCTCCTTGCTCGAGCACCACGGCCTGGCCGCTCGGGTCACCACCGACCCGGCGATTTTCCGAGCCAAGGCAGTGCCCCCTCAGACCACCAGGGCCAAGCTGCGCGGCGATTTCATCCGTGCCGCCCAGGAGGGCCGCCACGACTACACCGTGGACTGGGTGCATCTGAAGCTCAATGACCAGGCACAGCGCACGGTGCTCTGCAAGGACCCTTTCGTCGCCACCGACGACCGGGTCGAGCGTTTGATCGCGTCAATGCGGAGCTAATCCACGCGGCTGCTTGCCAGGAGGTTCATGGGTAGAGCCTGCGCGAACGGTAGCGAGCAATCGGACAGAGTACCCTTCTCCGGTGCCTTCTTCTCCGGTCAAGGTTGCAGTCGCCCTCGGGCTAGCGTCGCTGCTGCTGCTGGTTGGATGCGGCGAAGACGAGCCTGCCGCGGATGCTACTTCCGCCGCTCCCACGCCACCGCCGACGTCAGCCAGTCCATCTGCGACGCCGACACCCACGCCAACCCCCAAGCCCAAGCCGATCAAGGCGTCGAACAACTTCGACAAGGTCACCGTCACTGGCGGTTACGGAGAAGCACCCAAGGTCAAGGTCGACGCGCCATGGGCGATCGACAAGACCCGGACCAAGGTGCTGGATGCCTCCAACGGTCCGGTGATCTCAGCAGGCCAGGGTGTTGAGGTCAATTACTACGGCGTAAACGGGCGGACCGGCAAGAAGTTCGACGAATCGTTCAGTACCGGGCAGCCAGTCGCCTTCAGCTTGGCGCAGGTCGTTCCTGGATTCAGTAAAGGGCTGGTTGGTCAGCACAAGGGCAGCCGGGTGGTGATTGCTATGCCGGGAAAGGACGGTTACGACCCCATGGGCGGTAACCCCCAAGCTGGCATCGAGGCCGGTGACACGCTGATCTTCGTCGTCGATCTGGTTGACGTGCAGCTCACCGGGCCGGAGGGCACCGCGGTGCCGCCCAAGGCCGGGCTTCCGACAGTCACCGACAAGGGCGGTAAACCCGAGGTCACCATCCCGGAATCGGAACCGCCGAGCAGCCTTCAGGTGCAGCCACTGATCAAGGGCAAGGGCAAGAAGATCGGTGCCAACGACACCGTCACCTTCAACTATTCCTGGGTGCGATGGAGTGACGGCAAGGTCTTGGAGGAGACGTACAGCGGCGAGCCGGCCGTTTCCGCGCTGTCTGGGCTACTTCCTGGAATGGTGAAAGGTCTCACAGGCCAGACGGTTGGCAGTCGCGTACTGCTCGTCGTTCCACCAGCAGACGGTTATCCCGATGGCAATGCCACACCTTCGGTCAAGCCGGGCGAGACCCTGGTGCTCGTCGTTGATCTGCTCTTCACGCAGAGTCAGTAAAGACACGCCAGGAGCACGGTCTGGCCATGTGCTCAGGCGAGGAGCGCAGCGGCATGGCGACCGGCAGCGGCGGCAGCCAGGAAATAAGCAGGATCCTCATCGAGGCCGCGGCCCATGCTGGAGAGTCGGATCGGTGATGCCGCAAGCACCGTTCTCAGACCGATGAGATCCACGGTGACCAGTCGGTGCCGCGACAGCTGCTGCACTCCAGTGGTGACGGTGCTAGCCAGCTCCACCATCGCCGGCGAGCCGTCGCCGGCCAGATCCGGAACAGCGATGTCGGCCTGGCGAAGCGCGACCCGACCGTACGCCGTCAGGCTGTGATGGGAAACGCCGCGATGCCGCTCACGCGGGTCGGCTCCCGAGATCCGCAAGGTCCCAATCGGACGGCCGCCTAATACAGCGGCGGCGTTGATCGCCTCTCCGGCATTGACACCTGAGAATCCCCAGCGGGTGCCGGTGCCCAGGTTCCCAGGGCCCTGAGTCACCACGACGAGCTCAGCGTCGAGCGCCAGCCGAGCGGCAAGAAGGCCCGAATGCAAGGTCACCGCCTCCAGATCGCCCCCAAATGCCTGGCCGACAGTGACTGTTCCGGCCAGCAGTCCGCTGTCGCGAAGCTCCGCGACCGAACGGGAGAAGGCGAGTGGCAAGGCGCCTTGGTCACTCATGACATAGACGACCCGGGTGCCCGGACGGTCGTACTCGATGGCAAGCAGGATCGGCGCGAGGGCGGAGTGCAGGTCGGCCACGGTGACCGGCATCTGGTCGATCGAGTCAGCCTCGGCGAGCAGTTCGTGATACGCCGAGCCCTGCTCATCGGCTCCGGCCACCATGGCTTGCAGCGG